>QGUR01000206.1 GCA_003242205.1 Chloroflexota bacterium
GGGGGGTAAAAAGCTCCATGCGATCGCGGCACAGCAGGTACAGCGGCAGTCCGGCCTCGGCCTCCAGCGCGGAAATCAGCCGGGCGGCGATGCCCCGGCCCCGGTACGCCGGCAGCACGACCAGACTGCCTAACTCGCGGCAGCCACGCAGCGGCTTGACCTGACCGATGCCGACAATCTGACCGTCCTCCTCGGCAACGAGAAAGTTCTGCCAGTGGATCGACGTCGGGTCGAGCCTCTCGCGTAAAATCATGCGCCGGATCGCCGGCCCGTCTTTCGCCGTCGCCCGCCTCAGCCGGGTCATATTGCGCCAGCCCTGCCAGCCGTTATACTTTTCCGCATGCCGCTTCGATTGTACATCGCGTCACTGCTGTTGCTGCTGGTCGCCGCCTGCCAGCCCGCCGTCGAGGCTCCGCCTGCGCCGACCGTCATCCCATTCCCCACGATGACGCCGGGACGCCTGCTGCGCGGCGCGCTGCCAACCGTCGAAGCGAACGCCAACGCGGCGGGGCTGGCCAACCCAGCGACCGCCGTAGCGCTGGCCAACCGCCCGACCCCGACGCCGGATTACAGCCATTGCCCACCCCCGGCGACGACGAGCCTGCCCCCGCTGCCGGACACCGGGCGCGCCATGGCCGAAGCCATCACCCGCTTCCTGTCGGAGGGCGGCGCTCCGGCGACGCTGGAAAGCCGCCTGCGTAACGACTGGGACGTGCTGGGCGAAAACGGTCTGGTGCGCGCCGATTTCGACCTGACCGGCGAAGGCGCAAGCGACGTGATCGTGGCCTACCAAACGCCCGACGAAGGCGGCATGTTGCTGATCCTGTCGTGCGGGGATGGTCGCTACGTCCCGCGCTACCAGTATGCGGGCGGGGACAGCGCCCCGCAGATCATCCAGATCGGCGACATGACCTTCGACAACAGCCCGGAGCTGCTGTTCGTGGCCACGACCTGTGAGAGCGGCAGCCGGTGTCGCCACAACACCGAGCTTGTCACGTGGAGCAGCCAGCTAGGCCGCTTTGTCAGCCTGCTCGGCAGCGACATCGTCGCCGAGGTGCTGCCAACGGTCAGCGACATGGACAACGATCAAATCGCCGAGATCGTGCTGCAGTTCACCAACGCGGGCAACGCCACCACCGGCCCGCTTCGCACCGGCATGACGATTTACGACTGGAACGGCGCGGCCTATGTGCAGTCCATTACGCAGCTAGACCCGCCGCGCTTCCGCATTCAGGTCATTCACGAGGCCGACCGCCTGCTCAACCGGCTGAACGCGCACGATGCCATTCCCCTCTACCGGCTGGCGCTGGACGATGCCAGCCTTGAGCCATGGCTCAACGACGAAGGGCCGGTGCTGGAAAGCTATGCCCTCTATCGCCTGCTGCTGGCCCATGCCTACCTTGACGATGGCGGGGTGCTGGAAGCCTATCAGACCATTCTGGATCGCTTCCCGGATACCGAAACCGCGCCCGTCTATGCGCCGCTGGCGACGGCCTTCTGGAACGCCTTTCAGGTCACGAACAACCTCCGCAGCGCGTGTCTGGAAGTCCACGAATTCATCCAGACGCGGCCTGAAGCGGTCGATTTGCTCAATCGCTATGGTGAGCGCAGCCCGACGGCGACGCCGCAGACGATTTGCCCCTTCTGACGCGCCCGCCGGAGCAGCAACGGTCAAACGCGCTGCTTGATAAACGCCGCACGCGGGTGTTACACTCGACGCCTGCCTTTGGAAATATCCTGACCACTGTACGCCCGGAACATCTCCCCACGACGCCGCATCCAGACATCGCCGGCGCAGGCAAGCTGACGGGTGGCAGTTATTTACCCGCTGCGAAGGAAAACGCATGGCCGATCTGCTTCAATATTTCACCGGACAACAAGACGCGATGGTCGAGCTGCTTCAGGCGCTCGTCAGTTACGAAACCTTTACCGCCAGCAAGCCCGATGTGGACAAGCTGGGCGCGGTCATGGAGCAGCATTTCCGCGACCTCGGCGCATCGTCGATCACGCGCATCCCGCAGGACGCGGTTGGCGACTTCCTGCTGGCGAAGTGGAACGAAGACGCGCCCGGCCGCCCGATCATGTTCCTCATCCACATCGACACCGTCTGGCCGATCGGCACGCTGGCCCAACGCCCGATCCGCATCGAGGACGGCGTGTTCTATGGGCCGGGCGCGATCGACATGAAAGGCGGCATCACCATCGTGCTGAGCGCGCTGCGCGGCCTGCGCGAGCTGGGCGAGTTTCCGAACCGGCCCATCTGGGTTCTGATGACGACCGATGAAGAAGTCGGCAGCGTGCATTCCGAACCGATCATCAAGGAGCTGGCGCAGCAGGCCGGCCTCGTGCTGGTCATGGAGCCCGCCACGCCGGAAGAAGCGATCAAGACCTCGCGCAAGGGCGTCGCCACCTTCACCATCGAGGTGGAAGGACGGCCATCCCACGCCGGCAATGCGCCGGAAAAAGGCATCAACGCCATCGTCGAACTGGCGCACCAGATCATCACGCTCAACCAGATGAACGACCTGAAGAACGGAACCTCGGTTTCCGTGACGATGGTCAGCGGCGGCACGGCGACCAATGTCATTCCCGCGCAGGCCACGGCGAAAGTCGATGTACGCACGCTGACGGTCATGGCCTACGAAGACATCACCGCCAAAATCATGGCGCTGGAACCGGTCGTGCCGGGGGCGAAAATCACCGTCACGCCGGGCCATGCGCGCGGCCCGATGGAGCGCAACGCCCGCATGATCGCCGACTTCGAGCAGCTTCGCGCTATCGGCGCGCGCATCGGCCTGCCTCCGGTCGAGGAAGCGAGCAGCGGCGGCGGCTCGGACGGCAACTTCACGGCCATGATGGGCGTCTCGACCCTCGACGGCCTCGGCCCGCAGGGCGATGGCCTGCACGCGCTGCACGAACACGTCGTGCTGTCCAGCCTGCCCCGGCGTTCGGCGCTGATCGCGGCGGTGCTGCGCGACTGGGTGTTCGACGAGAACGCGCCGAGCTAAGGGTTCCGCGCAGACTGCCCTTGCAGGCAACAGAGCACGAACGACGCCTGCCACATCCTTCATCTGCCGCAAGCTGGTGCGTTCTCGTTAAACTGCATTTGCAGGGAGAATGCATTACCTGCAGTTACAGGCTGTCGCCGTTTCAACTCCCGGTGCCACGCTTCGGGCTTCTCTCTACTCTCTCTCCTGTATGTCTGCAGATACGGGAGAGAGAGTAGCAAGACAGCCAATTCCCCGGAATGAAGGTTGCAGTCTTTCTTCCTGCTAATACCGGTAGACTGGTTGCTGAAGCGGAATACGGGCGAAGGGAAAGGCATCCGGTGGGATCGCCCTGCTTTGCGCCTGCGGAAGCTAAGCCATCATCCGGCGGAGCCGCGTTACGCCTCCGGCGCAAGACGGTCGCGCACGGCGAGTAGCTGGTCGCGGCTGACGATCGTTCGCATGGTCACGATCCAGTCGTGGATGGACGGGCTGGCATCGCGGATGGCCTGCACCGCCGGGCCAATGGGATCGCTCCCGCCCTCGCCCGGCGTTCCCGACTGGTAGCCACCGTAAAAAGCGAAGAACGCCTGATTCAGCTTGCGAAGGTGATAGCCGTTGGCAACGAACAGTTCGCGCCGTTCTTCCATATAGGCTTCGGCCTCTTCCACCTTGCCTTCTGCCAGCAGTTCGTCCACGCGCACCCGCGTTTCGTGCATGGCCATGCCGAAGTCGAAACGCGGCGGCGAAGCGGGCGGCGCGGGCGCGACGGCGATGTCATCGGTTTCGGGTTGCTCTGGCGGGCGGGGCGCAAGCTCCGGATAGTAGCGCTGCAACACCAGCGGCGCGATTTCGCGCCCGAACAGGTTGGCCGTCGTTTCGTTGATGATGCGCGCTTCCCCGGCGAAGTCGTAGCTAAAGCCCAGAGGAAAAACCAGCAGATAATGGTGTAGCCATTCATGCGCGAACACTTCAATCGCGTAAGGAATGGATGACGTTTCCAGAATCATCGAGGGATAAAGCGCGATCCCGCCCAGCGGCACGATCAACGAAGAGACGTCGTGCGCGCGGTCGATCTGCTCTTCCAGCGCTATCTGCGCGTCCACCGGCATGGGGTTCAGATTGATGGCGATGTCGAAGCTGATGCGGTCGCGCGGGGAAACGACCAGCAGGTTCGGAACCTGCGTGAAGTGCGCCGAAATCGGCGGCAGAAGCTGGCCATAAAAGCCGAACCCTTCGTCAACCAGCACGCGGGCGACCTGCCCCTCTAGGATCGCTTCTGCCAGCGCCTGTCGCCGGTTCAGGTCGGCGCGCAGGGCATCGCGTTCGGCGCGCAGTTCAAGCGACGCCTGATCGGGATCGTCGATGTCCGGGTCGGCGTAAATGCGGCTGATGCGATTTTCCAGCGCCTGCGCGTGGCCCAGATCGGCCATGTAATCGCGCACGTACTGGCTGCGCGCTTCCTCGGTCATGTAGGGGTGCAGGCCATAGAGCGTCTGCACGGCCTTCACCGCCAGCGCGTTCAGTTCCCACGTCACGTAGTCGAATTGATAATCGCGCGCGAGAATGCCGATGGCCGTCCACGGTTCGCCCAGCGGCGGCGTCGAAAAGCGCAGGCCGAACATCAGGAACAGTGCCAGCCCGACGACGGCGAAAAGGCGCAGGATCAGGCGCGGGATCGAAGAGAGCAGTCTGGCAAGCATCCTTTTAACGATACACTGCCACGCGCCAGAATCGTAGGGGCAGAAACGCTCCCGCCAGCCGCGGCGCAACACCGGCAATTGCCGTAGGGCTGGCGGGAGACGTTATGCCGGCACGCTGACGCTGCTGCGTGCCCGTTCGCGCAGGTAGTTGTCGATGATACGGGTGGCCACGCCCACGCCATCCTCGGCGCGGATGCGCTCGCCCAGCGCCGCGGCCCGTTCGCGCAGCGTGATATCGCCGGTCGCCATGGCGATCGCCTGCGCCAGCGTTTCGGCGGTCAGCTTCTTGCGTTCGATCTGCCTACCCACGCCGAGTTTTTCGACGCGCTGCCCCCAGAAGGGCTGGTCGCCGAAGAACGGCAGGACGATGGTCGGCTTGCCGGAGCGCAGGCTGGCCGCAGTCGTGCCCGCGCCGCCGTGATGCACGATGGCCGCCATGCGCGGAAACAGCCAGTCATGCGGCGCAGACTCGATTTTGAACACGTCGTCCGGCAGGTCAGACTGGCTCAGCCCGCCCCACCCGGTCAGAAAGATCGCCCGCTGCCCGGAACGCTTGATCGCGGACAGGACGATTTCGGTCATGCGCTCCGGATCCGTGCTCGCCATGCTGCCGAAGCCGACATAGACCGGCGGCGGCCCGGCCTCCAGAAACGCCATCAAATCGGCAGGCGGTTCGTACTCCGGATAGTCGAGGAACCAGTGGCCGGTCACGTGCACGAAATCGGGCCAGTTGCGGGGCCGGGGGATGACCGCCGGACTGAAGCCATATACCACCGGCAGGCGCTTCCGCAGCGACTCGACAAACGGCCCGGTGACGGAAGTCGGCCCGATGTGCAGGAACTCCCGCCGCGCGTCGTTGACCAGCGGGCGCATCAACTGCCAGATCATCATGCCGCCGACGTAATGGGTCAGATAGTTGACGGCCCACTGGTCGATGGTCGTCACCGGAAAAAGCGCGCTTGAAAACTCGCCCGTCGGGTGAACGGGCTGCACGTAAGCCTGAATGTAGGGAACGCCCAGCTTTTCGGCGACGCTGGTGCCGAAATAAAACGCCGACCCGGTGACGATGACCGCGTCGGTTCCGCGCGCGGCCTCATAGGCGTCGTGCATGGCGCGGCGGATGATCGGCCCCATGAAACGGCGAAAGCCGCTGGCAAACTGGAACGGGTTGCGCTGCGATTCGAGCCATGCGCGCCCCTCCGGCGTGCCCACCACGGCCTGCGGGTTTCCCTCCAGCGGCGCGAATTCCAGCCCGTATCCGGTGACGAACGTCTCGAAAATCTGATGCGTCGCCAGCCGGACGTCGTGACCGGCCCGTTTCAGTCCCAGCGCCAGCGCCACGAACGGCTGTACGTCGCCACGAGAGCCTACGGCGAAGACTGTGAGATGCATGTATTTTCCTCCGTCGAAGGCAGCCCGCCCGACGCCGGTTCAGATGCGCCACCGGGATTGTGCACCATGTCACAAACTATCGTACACCGTTCGTCAAGAAGCGGGCATCCAACGAAAGGCGGAGATTCGCCGCCAGAGCGCGAGAAAGCCGGTCTCAGGAAGCGCGTGGGCTGCGGATCTGGCCGCTACTCGTAGCGGAAGCGGGCCACGCCGATGAGGAACAGGACAGCCGTCGCCGCCAGCAGCACGCCGATTGGAACCAGCACGGTGCTGAGGCTGCCGCCGTAAAAAATCAGGCTGCGAAAACCGTCCATCGCCCACGCGACCGGCGACAGATGGCCCAGCGTCCGCACCACGAAGGCACGATCTCCAGCGGCCACCACGCGCCGCCGAGCGGAGCCAGCGTCAGCGTCAGGAACAGCGACAGCCCTTCGGCCTGCCCTTCCGAGCGCACGAACGTCAGCAGCGCCAGCGTCAGCGCAGTGATGCAGGCGACGTACGATACCATGATCAGGATCAGCGCGACGGGATCATCGCCGTAGCGAATGCCGAGCAGATAGCCAAACCCGAACAGCACGCCGTACTGGATCATGCCGAACGCGAATCGCGCCAGCAGCTTGCCGCCCACGATCTGCGCCCGCGACACCGGCATCATCACCAGCCGTTGAAACGTCCAGTTCCGGCGCTCCTGCAGAAAGGCGGACAGCGCCGGGAACACGGCGAACATGACGTACATCGTGCCGATACCGGGAATGGACTGCGAAAACCCTTCACCGCCGGATGATGCGCCTTCGCTCACCGGCGCTTCGACATACACTATCCGAACCGGCTCCCCCGCCCAGATGCGTTCGGCCCGTTCGTACAGCGCGGCCCGCACGTCGTCGCCCGCTGCGCCATCCGCGCCGGTGACGCCGGAGACGATCTCAGCGCCGACACGGGCAGCGACCAGCGCGGCGCTCCAACGCTGCGTCACCGTTTGCAGCGCCTGCTGGATATAGCTCGGCGCGGAGGCGTCCTCGTTCGAGCGATAAACCAGTTCGACCGGTTCGCCCGCCGCCAGCGCCTCGCCGAACCCGGCGGGGATCAGGATGAGCGCTAGCGACCGCTGCGCGCGCACGCGCTCGGTGGCCAGCGCCTCGTCGAGCGCCGCGCCGCCCAGCCCGCACGGGTCGCCGGCCGTATTGTCCATCGGGCACAGCAGCAGGCTGGTATTGGCCGCGCGCAAATCGTCGAGGAAGGCGGCGGAACGCGCGCTTTGATCGCCGTCGATCACATCGACGATCACATCGGGCGCGGCAGCAGGCCCGCCCAGCGAAGCGCCGTTGGCGATGCCGACCGCCAGCGCGATGCCGACGGGGATGACGACCAGATTGAGGAAGATGCCGCGTTCCTTCAGGATGATACGCAGGTCGTTCAGCGCAATGGCGAGCACTTTACGCATGGGCGTCTCCTAAATGTCAAGCCGCCGGTTGAAGATGATGACGCCGAGCAGGAACATCACCGCCCCCAACCCGAACAGCACCAGCAAGTGCAGGCCGATATTCGTCTCGCCCAGCGACAGCCGGGTGAAGGCGTCGATGCTCCAGTAGTTGAGCGTGAACTGCCGCAGCGTTTGGAGGATGGGCAATCCCTCGGTGCTGAAAAACGTGCCGCCGAGAACGCTCATCGCCAGTATGACGGCGGTGCCAACGACGTTCCCCTGCTCCGGCGTGCGAACCAGCGCCGTGAGCAACGCGCCCAGCCCGGACGCGGCCAGCGCCGCCGCGCCGATCGCCAGCGCAATGGCGAGCAGGTTATCGCCCCAGATCAACCGGACTTGCCCGCTGAGCAGGCTGCCGACGAGCGTCAGGAAGATGAACAGCAGGACGAGTTGCAGCACGGCGCTGGCGAACGTGCCCGCCAGCTTGCCCAGCAGAATGACCATGCGCGGCGTCGGCGTCGCCAGCAGCCGCTGTAGCGTGCCGTTCTGGCGCTCATACATAATGCCATTCGCACTGGCCTGCGCCATGAACATCATGAACATGACCGAGACGCCCGCGCCAAACATGGCCAGCGGGTTGAAAGTCGTCACAGCCTCGCCCTGCACCGTCTGGGTTTCCAGCGTGATGAGCGCGTTTGCCGGGTCAAAGGCCGGCGAGAAATCAGGCTCGAACTCGCCCAGCAACCGCAGTCCGATCAGCGGATTTTGTTGCGCCTG
>QGUR01000495.1 GCA_003242205.1 Chloroflexota bacterium
CCACCCCCCCCCCCCCTGAGCCAGCCCCGCCCCCCTTTCCGGCGTTCCGCCCCCCCCGGCTCGGTAACGGTCGGGGCGGCATCGTTAAACCCCCGGCCGATGTCGGTGCTTTCCTGCAGCGGATCGCCCAGCCGCAGCTTGCCGGCGGCCTCGACAAAGCGGTCGCGAAACTCGTCATAGCGCGAGCGGTGGACGTAGATGCGCTGCACGCTGATGCAGGTCTGGCCACTGTAGGCATACCCGCCCATGATGTTGCGGCTGACCGCCTGCGTCAGGTTCGCGTCTTCGTCGATGATGGTCGCCGCGTTGCCGCCCAGTTCGAGCGTCAGCCGCCGCAAACCGGCATTTTTGCTGATCGCGCGGGCAACGCCGGGGCTGCCCGTGAAGGTGATCATCGCCACGCGCGGGTCGGTCGTCAGCCATTCGCCAACGTCCGCCCCGCCGATCACCACCTCGAACGCGCCTTCCGGCAGCCCGGCCTCCAACATGATTTCCGCCAGCCGCAGGGCTGTCAGCGGCGTCGCCGGGGCGGGTTTGAGCACGATCGGGCATCCGGCGGCGACGGCAGGCGCGACCTTGTGGCCGACCAGATTGAGCGGGAAATTGAACGGCGTGATCGCCGCGACCACGCCGACCGGCACGCGCATGTAATAGCCGATTTTCCCCACACCGCCTTTGGCCGCGTCCATCGGCACGGTTTCGCCGTGAATGCGCTGCGCTTCGTCCGCCGCGAAGCGGAACGTTTCGACGGCGCGGGCAACTTCGCCGCGCGCGTACTTCAGCGGCTTGCCGCTTTCCTGCGCCATCAGTCGCGCCAGATCGGCTGCCTGATCGTCAATCAGGCTGGCCGTCTTGTCGAGAATGGCGCTGCGGCGATAAGCCGGCAGCGCCGCCAGCGCGGGCGCGACCTTCACCGCCCGGCCGATTGCGTCCCGAACGTCCTGTTCGCTCGATACGCGAACGCTGGCAATCACGCTGCCGTCGTAGGGATTAATTACCTGAGCCTCGCTAGTCATCGCTGTTTCCCTGCATTGCCGTTGTCTTTGCCTGAATATACTGCCACAGGCGACATGCGGAAAGCGCCAGCGGGTCGAACGGAGAAATCCCCGGGACGCAGATCAGGCGTCTACTGGGCGCTATTCCGGCCCGACGAGCGCCCACGCCGGACACGTGAGGTCAGGCGTGCGCCTTGCTGGCGTCGAAATCCTTGTCCTGCGGGCTGACATCGGTGATGGTGATGTCCCACGCCGCCAGATCGGCCAGAAAACGGTGGGCGGTGATATCAAGGTGCAGCGGCGTCAGGCTGGCGTAACCGTTATGGACGGCCCACAGGTCCGTGCCTTCCTCGTCGGTGTTTCCCATCACGCCATCGCTGGCCAGCCAGATCACGCGGTAGTTATTGCCTTCGCGCTCGACCTGATCCTGATACAGGCTGATGCCCTGCCGGGTGAGGCGAATGCCTTTCACATGCGAGCCGGGCGGCACGTTCAGATTCAGAATGGTCAGCGGCGGAAGCCCGCGCTCGATCACTCTGGAGACGACCCGCGCCGCGATCTGCGCCGCGACCGCGTAATCCTCGACATGATCGGCGTTGTGCTGGGCAAGCGACACGGCAACGGCGGGAATGCCCTGAATGGCGGCTTCAAAGGCCGCGGACACCGTGCCGCTGTAAGTGATATCCTGCCCCATGTTCTGCCCGCGATTGATGCCGGACACGACGACCTGCGGCGGCCACTCCACCATGCCCAGCGCCGCCAGCGCGATACAGTCGCCGGGCGAACCGGCGACAGACCGGGCCGGCGTCCCGTCTGCCAGCGTCACATCTTCCACCAGAATGTCCTGAAACACCGTGCGCTTGTGGCCGACAGCGCTCTGGTTGGTGGCGGGCGCGACGACTTCCACACGGCTCAACGAGCGCATGGCCTCGGCCAGCGCCTGCAAGCCGGGCGCGAATACCCCGTCGTCATTGGTGACCAAAATGTACGACAACCCTTATCCCCTCTTCTCACTCTCACTCGGTGGGTGTAAACGGAATTTTAGGCGTGCATTAAGAAATGGCTTTCACCCTGCCCGGTCCGGCCTGCATCACTATAATCAGATTGAACGAGAACCCGGTCTGAAATGTTGGACAAGGTGGGTATAGACCGAAGACAACGGCGTATTATACTAGCGAACATGCGTACGAATAGCGAGT
>QGUR01000207.1 GCA_003242205.1 Chloroflexota bacterium
GTCGTCGTCAGCCAGTCGCTCACGGTGTTGCGGAAGCTGGAGATCATCACACTGACACCGACGATGACGCTGACGGCGACGGTCAGCGCGGCGACGGCCACCGACGTGCGGCTGAGCGAGCGCGAGACGGCGCGCGGCGCCATGCGCCCCAGAACGCCGAACAGCCGCGCCGTAACCGGCGTCAGCAAACGCATGGCGGCGACCAGCACCGCCGGCGCGAACAGCGCCCCGCCGACGATGATGCAGAACAGCGCGATAAAGGCGACCAGAATGTTCTGTGTCGGCACGTTGAGCAGGAGATAACCCAGAAGGTTGAGGGCAATGCCCGCCAGTGTGATGACCGGCAGCAGACGCCGCGTACCGCGTTCGGCTTCCGAACGGCGCACCGCGCCGGCCGGGGGCGTGCGCGTGGCGTCATACGAAGGGATTGCGGCGGCAATCATGCTTGCAAGTAACCCGACCGCAACGCCTTTCGCCAGCGTCAGCGGCTCGACCGCGACCGAGCGCACGTTGACGGTGAAATACAGGTCGCTGATGGTTTGCGAAACCAGATTGACGGCGGCGCGGCCAAAGATCAGCCCCAGCCCGACGCCGAACACGGTGCCGATCAGCCCCAGAATGAGCGCTTCGCTGAGGATGAAGCCGAAAATCTGGCGGCGCGTCGCGCCGACGGAGCGCAGAATGCCGATCACCGGACGGCGCTGCACGACGCTGAAGGTGACCGTGTTGTAAATCAGGAAAACGCCGACCACGAGCGCCAGCAGGCTCAGCGCTTGCAGGTTCAGTTCAAACGCGGCGGTCATCTGGCCCAGCGTACTGCTGCGCTCGCGCGGGCTGGTGAGCACCGCGCCGGGCGGCAGGAGCGCTTCCAGCGTCGCCCGGTCATAGCTTTCCGGCAGAATCAGGTCGATGCGGCTGATAACGCCCGGACGGCCCACCAGGTCCTGCGCGGTCGAGATGTCGGTCAGCAGCAGGTTGTCGAGCGCCTGACGGCTCAGGCTGTCGTCGGTTTGCAGCAGGCCGACCACGGTCATCGTCTCAATCCTGTCGCCGGCCTGTACCGTCAGCGTGTCGCCAACAGCCACGCCGTAGCGATCGGCCAGCGACTGGCTGAACAGCGCCGAGTTCGGTTCGGCGATGAAGGCGTTGAGCGCTTCAAAAGCGGATTGCGTGTCGCCGCCGGCGTTGCTGCTGGTCAGGTACGAGCGGAATGGCGGCTCGGCGAAGGGATCGACACCCAGCACGTGCAGCGGCATGTTGCCCAGTTCTTCGACGCGCACATAGTCCTCGACCACCGGCGCGACCTCGCGCAGCCCCAGATCGAGACGAAGCGTACGGTACAGTTCGGTCGGCAGGCCCGATGGCCCGCCGATGATCTGATCGGTCGCTTTGCCGGTGACGCTTTCCGTGCTCAGCGCGAAGGCACGGCTGGCGGAACCGTTGGCGACGTCGATGGCGATGACGACGGCGACGCCCAGCGCGACGCCCACAACGAACAGCACGCTCTGTAACAGGCGGCGGCTCATATAGCGCCCGGCCAGCCGCAGCAGAATCGGTGTGGTCACGTGTGTTTGATCCGTACTTGCCAGATGAGAACAATAAAACAGGGCGGCTCGACACCGCCCTGAAACAGGCCTTGGCTGCGGGGCGCGTCAGCGCTCCGACTTGCTCTCTACCTCTGCCGTTGCTTCCGTCGCTTTTTCCCGCTCCGGGTCATAGCCCAGACGCCGCAGCGACTCGCGCGCCGCTTCGCGGAACTTGTCGTGGCTGGTTTCAAACATGCGGAGCAGCGGTCCGATGGCGCGCTGGTCGCCGAGCTTGCCGAGCGATTGGACTGCGTACAGCCGCGTCTGGTAGCCCGGCGCGTCGAGTGCTTCAATCAGCGGGCCGACCGCGCGCGTGTCGCCCAGTTTGCCCAGCATCAGCGCTGCCCGGCCCCGCACGATCAGGTCTTCGTTGCGATTCTTGACCACCATGATCAGCGTTTGCACGGCTTCTTCACCGCCGATCATGCCTAGCTTCATAACCGCCGTGCGCCGCTTTTCCTTATCGAAATCGCGCAGTTCGGCGAGGAGTTGTCGGACGACGTTGGGGTCAGGATCAGTCATAGTGAGGCTCCTTAACCGCTTACGATTGACTGGTTCAGCGTGATGCGGAGCTTGCCGTCGTGAATGCGCGCTACGCGATCCGCAAAAGGAATAATCTCAGGATTGTGTGTCGCCATCACCAGCGTTTTGCCTCGTTCGCGCGTCAGTTCCAGCAACAGCGCCAGCACGCGTTCACCAGTCTCTTCATCCAGATTCCCGGTTGGCTCGTCGGCCAGCACCAGCGCCGGTTCGTGAGCCAGCGCGCGGGCAATCGCCACGCGCTGCTGTTCGCCGCCGCTGAGCTTGTCGGGAAAATCGCCGGCCCGGTCAGCCAGACCAACGCGTTCCAGAAGATCCATGCCCTGCGCTTCAGCGTTGCGCCGGTTGCTCCCGCGCAACTCCAAGGGCAGCGTAATATTCTCAAGAACCGTCAATGTCGGGATAAGATTGAAAAACTGAAAGACTATTCCGATGTGGTCGCGGCGAAAAATGGTCTGGCGGTATTCATCCAGAGCGGTGATGTCAGTTCCGTGAACCGTGATCTGGCCCGCGTCAGGCCGGTCGATGCCGCTCATGAGGTTTAGCAGTGTGCTTTTGCCACTGCCACTTTTCCCAAGGAGCACGAAGAACTCGCCGGCATAGATGTCCAGGTCGACATTGTCCAGCACGGTGTGCGTGCGGCCACCTTCTTCGTACCCTTTGCAGAGGCCGCGTACCCGGACAATCGCTTCAAAACCAGCGCCGTTCGTTTTCATCCTGCCCTATTATACCTTGACTTCGCTTGGGTGTGCAGAGTAATTGGTACCTCATTGCGGGGCATTGTAGCCGGAGTACATGAGCGGCGCATGACCAATGTCAGTGTACGCGCCAACTCTAAGCATTTTCCTAACTGGCGGGCGGAAAGCTACGTGTTCTGGCGTGGTCGCCGTTCGGCCGGCCAGTCGCTCGTGGTTTAATCGGGGAGCATCGGGCAGCAGCGATAGGAGCAACCATGCGCTACAAACTACTTGGCAACAGCGGACTGCGCGTATCAGAACTCTGTCTGGGGACGATGACCTTTGGCGAAGTCTGGGGCTGGGGCGCGTCGAAAGACGACAGCCGCGCCATGTTCGATGTTTACGCCGAGGCGGGCGGTAACTTCATCGACACCGCCAACCGGTATACCGAAGGCCTCGCCGAGGAATATGTCGGCGAATTCATCGCGGCTGACCGGGATCATTTTGTCCTTTCGACCAAGTACACCCTGATGACGCGCGAGGGCGACCCGAACGCCGCCGGGAACCACCGCAAGAACATGGTGCGCTCGCTGGAAGCGAGCCTGAAGCGCCTGCGAACCGACTACATTGACGTGTACTGGCTGCACGCGTGGGACTACCTGACGCCGGTTGAAGAAGTGATGCGGGCGCTCGACGATCTGGTGCGCGCGGGCAAAATTCTGTACGTCGGCGTGTCGGATACGCCCGCCTGGATCATCTCGCGCGCCAATATGCTGGCCGAGCTACGCGGCTGGTCGCCTTTCATCGGCGTCCAGTTGGAATACAGTCTGGTCGAACGCACACCGGAGCGCGAGCTGCTGCCGATGGCAAAGGCGCTCGATCTGGCTGCGCTGGCGTTTTCTCCGCTGGCGGGCGGCGCTTTGAGCGGCAAATACAGCCGGGACGGCCTGCGCCGTTCTGGCCGGTTGGGTGAAATTCCCGAACGCACGCTGGTGATCGCCGAGACGGTCGCGCGGGTTGCGAAAGAAAGCGGGCAGACGCCCGCGCAGGTTGCGCTTAACTGGGTGCGCCAGCAGCCGTGGGGCGTGGTCATCCCGATCATCGGCGGGCGTAGCGCCGATCAAATCCGGGAGAATCTGGACGCGCTGAAGCATGGGCTGTCGCCGGAAGCGCTCGCCACGCTGGACGAAGTCAGCCGGGTCGATCTGGGCTTTCCGCACCAGTTTCTGGCCGGGCGCGGCGTCCAGCATATCGTCTACGGCGGCACGCGCCACCTGATCGACGATCATCGCCAGCGCTGACGATGCGCCTCATTCGCCTTCGCCCTTTTCCTTGTAGAGCTTCAGGAAGCGCTCTTCGGCGTCGGGTGTGCCGACGAGGATGATGCGCGAATCGGGCGGCAGCGGTTCATGAGGATCAATCGTGTAGTCAAGCGTGCCGTTCTGGCGCGCCGCGATGACGGTACACCCGGTTTTCTTGCGGATGCCGGTTTCAGCAACCGTTTTGCCTTCGAGCGAATCCGGTATTTCGATCTCAAAAACGTCCAACCCTTCGGCGACCATCAGGATGTTGTCGCGCCCGATGAGGTTGATGATCGCATTCGCGCCGGTCGATGCATAGGACATCGTCATGTCCGCGCCGGCGCGATGCAGCGTGGCGATGTTGCGCTCCACCCCGGCGCGGCTGATGATCTGGACATCCGGGCGCAGGCGGCGGCAATAGATCGTGAGATAAATGTTCATGTCGTCATCGTGCGTGGTGATGATGACGGTTGGCGTTTCATAGATGCCTGCCGCCTCCAGAACTTCCAGCTCGGCGGCGTCGCCCAGCACGTATTTGGTTTTATCGCGGATGCGATCCGGATTTTTCTCCACGATCCGGTAATCCAGCCCGCGCGCCGTCAGCGCTTTGGCGGTCGCCTTGCCAACACGGCCACCGCCGATGATGATCACCGGCGCGTCGGACGCTGGCGGCTGGCTGAACAGCTCGTTGAACCGCGCGATTTGTTCTTCGGAACCCGCCAGCACCAGCACGACGTTGCGCGTGATTTTTATGTCAGGCTGGGCGACTTGAAACTCTCCGCGTTGCCAGATGCCGAGCACATTGACGCCTGTCAACTCGCGCAGGCAGCTTTCGCGCAGTGTCTTGCCCACGAGCGAGGTGTTCCGCACGGGCGCTTCGGCGATGTACAGGCCGTCTACCTGACCAATCGTCTGCGCCGGCGTTGCGCCTCCTGAAACACGCCGCCCCAGTGCCTGACCCATCATCTCGCCTAATTGGAGCACGGATGTACACCCGGCGAGCTGCAGGATGTCGACAGAAGCCTCGGCATTGGCGGTGCCGATGATCGGTATGCTTTCAGAAACTTCCCGCACGGTAGCGGCGACGTTGGCATTGACCTGATCGCTGGCAGTCGTGACGACCAGAAGCGCCTGCTGCACCCGCGCGAGTTCGTAGCTTCGGGGATTGTCCAAATCGCCGAGCATGACTTTATAGTCGAGGTCATGGAGGCGCAGCGCTTCGATCAGGTCTGGCACGAGCAGGACATACGGATAGCGATATTGCCGGAGCTTTTCGATGAGCGCTTCGGTAACCGCGTTGAAGCCGATGATGATGACATGGCCGGCGGTTTTTTTCGGTAGCTGTTTTGGCGCGCGCGCCGCCTTCTGCGCTCTGATCCACGGCTCGTAGAAAAACTCGATAAAGGTGAACGGCAGCAGAATCAGCAGGAGGAAAATGCCGCTGAGCAGCACGAGCGTTGAAAACAGCTTGCCGATATCCGACTGGAAAGTGATGTCCCCAAAGCCGAGGGTCGACATGACCGTCAGGGTCCAATAGATGCCGGTGATGAAGCTTTGGGGGCGGCCCTCATAGGCCATGAGGTACTGGAAGATCAGGCTATAGCAGGCGACCAGCGCCGTCAGCAGGCCGACGAAGCGCAGGATGGCGAGCAGATTGAACCTTCGGGGCCGGTCCTGAAGGAATTTTATGACTTGTGAGCCGAAGAATTTCATGAACACGCTGGGTCAGGCCTCGCGCATAAGCATCCGCAACTCTATCATAACCGTAACGGCTCAACAATGAAGAACGGCGGAGATCAGCCCTGTCTTTCGACACGCTGCGTGCTGGCGCACGGAAGGCTTGACTCGTCCGGGCGGATTTTCCTATACTGATCCGTATGAATGCGAATTGTCTTTCTCATCTGCGCGTGGCGCGAATGTCGGGCTGCCTGTCTCTGAAGGTCAGTTGCAGACGCTTGCCCCGCGCCTGAAGCGCGCTCTTGATGAAATGACACGACCGTCTGCACTGGCAGGCGGTTTTTTATTTTCGGCGAATGGCACAGCCGGTTGGCAGGACGGATTTTGAGGATGGTATGATCGAGGTCAATTGATGATGACTGCCGTGATTCAATCATTTTCCAGGTCGTGAATCGCGAAATGCGCGCCGTTTTCCATTAGGAGCAACCATGCCCAGACACATCCACGTTTCCGTCGCCTGGCCCTACGCCAATGGCGATCTGCATGTCGGTCACCTCGCCGGCGCGTATCTGCCGGCGGACATCTTTGCGCGCTATCACCGTTTGAAGGGCGACCGGGTGTTGATGGTTTCCGGCTCGGATAGCCACGGTACGCCGATCACAATTGAGGCTGACCGGCGCGGCGTCAGCGCAAGGTCGATCTTTGAACACTATCACGAGCGCTTTCTGCTGACGCAGCAGAAGATCGGCATCAGCTACGACCTGTTTACGCATACAGACACCGAAAATCACCACCGTATCGCTCAGGACTTCTTCCTGCTGCTGCTGGAGCGCGGCTATCTCTACAAGGAGACGCAGCAACTGCTCTACAGCGAGCGCGAGCGCCGCTTCCTGCCCGACCGCTATGTGGAGGGCGAGTGTTACATCTGCCACTATCCCGAAGCGCGCGGCGACCAGTGTGACAACTGTGGCAACCTGCTGGAAGCGATCAAGCTGATCAATCCGCACAGCAAAAATTACCCGGACGATCTGCTGGTCGTGCGCGAGGCCGAGCATTACTTCATCGACCTGTCGAAGTTCACGCCCGACCTGTTGGCCTATATCGACAGCCACGCGCATCACTGGCGTCCGAACGTCACCGCCTTCAGCCGCAATTTCATCAACGAAGGGCTGCGCGGGCGTCCGATCACGCGCGACATCGACTGGGGCATTCCCGTGCCGCTCGAAGGCTGGGACGATAAGCGTCTCTACGTCTGGTTCGAGGCGGTGATGGGTTATTTCACCGCCAGTGTCGAGTGGGCCAAGAACACCGGCCAGCCCGATGCCTGGAAAGACTGGTGGTATAACCCGGAGGCGCGGATTTACAACTTCATCGGTAAGGACAACATTCCGTTCCACACGGTCATCTGGCCTGCGGAGCTGATGGGCGTGAGCGGCATTTACAACGAGGGGAGCGACACGCCGATTAACCTGCCGTACGACGTGCCTGCCAACGAGTTCATGAACATCGAAGGCAAGCAGTTCTCGAAAAGCCGCAACTGGGCGATCTGGCTGCCGGACATTCTGGAGCGCTATCAGGCCGATGCCATCCGTTACTATGTGGCGATGACCTTCCCCGAACGCGCCGACTCCGATTTTTCGTGGGAGGGCTTCCTCAGCCGCGTCAACGGCGAGCTGGTGGCGGCGTGGGGCAATCTCGTCAACCGGATGCTCAGTTTCGCTTACAAGCGTTTCGACGGTCGTGTGCCGGAACCCGGCGCGCTGACGGATGCCGACGTCGAAATCATCAACCGGGTCGAGCTTGGTTTCGACGAAGTCGGCAAGCTGATCGAGCAGGTGAAGCTGCGCGAAGCCCTGCAGGCGGCGATGGCGCTGGTGCGCGAGGCGAACGGCTATCTTGACCGCCGCGCGCCGTGGAAGACGATCAAGGAAGATCCCGAAGACGCCGCCCGGTCGGTTTACACGATCCTGAGGGTTATCGACAA
The DNA here is from genome assembly GCA_003242205.1 of Chloroflexota bacterium. GTDB lineage: Bacteria > Chloroflexota > Anaerolineae > Aggregatilineales > Phototrophicaceae > ZC4RG36. The sequence continues at coordinate 7,766 of QGUR01000207.1, forward strand.
CCTCAAGATCCTGCTCGCGCCGTTCCTGCCGCACAGCGCACAGGAGTTGCACTCCTATCTGGGTTACGATGGCCAGCTTTTCGGCGATCTCACCATTGCCGAATATCACGAGAGCGAGCGCTCGCATAAGGCGCTGGTCTATGACGGCAGCAAAGCGATTGGCCGCTGGGAGCCAAGCAACCTGCCGCAAGGTCAGGCGCTGCGCGAGCCGAAGGCGCTCTTCATCAAACTTGAACCGGAGATTGTCGAACGAGAGCGGGCTTACCTCGGCGCGCCGCGTGATGAACAGCCGATACGGGTCTAACGTAAGCGCGCGCCGCTTTTCATGAGCTGCCGAAGCCGAATGCCACCCGCGTTCGGCTTCGGTTGTATTTGTGCCGGTGGTTCCCCTGTAGCCGGCGCGATCTGGAACCGGCTAGTT
>QGUR01000208.1 GCA_003242205.1 Chloroflexota bacterium
CCGCTTCACCCACGCCCCGGAACCGGGATGAAGGGCGATCAGGCGCGCGTCCCGGTCCAATCCCCATTCGTCAAGCCGCTCCTGCACAAACAAACGATCCTGCTCGCTTACCGGATAGCTGAGAACCACTTTTTCGGCAGCGATCGGGCCGGTCCAGTGCTCGACAAGCCGCAAATTTTGCTCGACGACGTGACCTCTCTGGAGTTCGTGCGTCTCGGTCAGAAACGGGCCGACTTCCGGCAGCCCGTAGCCGACTCGATGAGGGATTCCGGCAAAGTGCGCCAGCATTGCTCCCCACCAGTGATCCGGGCGGAAGATCACCGCGCTGCCATAGCCAATGCGCCGTAAATGCCGCGCCGAACGCAGCAGAAGTTGATAGGGCGATTTCCAGTCCGGTTTGGGCGACCGGCTGAAACCGGGAAACGGCAACGTCAGCACGACATCGAGGTCGTCGTAATCGGCCAGTACGCCCGACGACCACGGGCCAACCAGCGCGTGAATTTCGGCATAGGGCAGCGCGCGGCGCAACATGCGAATCGCCGGCGTGGTCAACAGCACATCGCCGAGATGATCGGGGCGAATCAGCAGGATGCGATCGGGCCGGACGCGGCGGCTTCTCGGAATAGGCAACCGCGCAAGGTCATATAGGGCGGCGCGGCGCACACGCTCCTTAAACGAGCGTTCGTGAAACGCCGCGGCCAGCTTGCGATTGCGCGCAACCAGCGCTTCCCTATCCAAGCCCGATGTCCTTGTACGTTTCCAGCAGATACGGTATCAGCGCGCTCCAGTCATAAAAGCGGCGCGCGTCGGCCTGCGCCGCCTTGCCGAGCGCTTGCCGTCTTTCGGCGTCGTTCAACAGCGCCACGACTTCGCGTGCAAACGCTTCTGCGCCTTCGGCCATGATGATCGACGCTTTCACTCCGGTTTTCAGACCTGAAGCGGCGATTGGCGTTGCCACGACGGCGCAACCGGACGCCATCGCTTCCAGAATCTTCAGGCGCGTGCCGCTGCCCATGCGGAGCGGCGCGATATAGACGGTGGCCGCCTGCAGAAAGGGCTGCACGTCGGCGACCCAGCCGGTCACCTCAATTCCCGGATCGTCGCGCAGCGCTTCCAGACTCTGGTGTGGTTTCTGGCCGACGACATACAGACGCACATCCGGCACGCTGGCGCGGATAAGCGGCAGAACGGCATCGACGAACCATAGGATGGCGTCGACGTTGGGCCGGTAATCCATCTTCCCGGTGAAGACCAGCACGTTTTCACCCAGATCGAGCCGCGGCGTGTTGTTCAGATACCGTTCGGCAAAGATACCGTTCGGCACGACGGCGACCGGCCTGTTTTCCCGCAGCGGGCGCAACGCTTCCGCGTCTTCTTCGGAGACGGCGATCACGCAATCCACCCGGTTGCAGACGCTGCGCTCGTAATGATAGATCCGCTGCGCCTGTGCCCACGAATACAGCGCGGGCGCGAGACGGCCCGGCGTTTTGCGGTCGACTTCAAAAATGCTGCGCTGCAGCGCGTATTCGGCGTTGTGGGCGTCGTAGCAAATTTTGGCTGCAGGCTGGTGTTGTCGCACCACATCCAGATAGGGCGTCATTTCGAGCCCTTCAAACTGAACCAGATCATAGGTCTCGGCGTCGAGCATGGCTATCAGCCGCTGCCTGAACGCCGCGCTCAACAGCCGTCGCGCGATGTCCGGCTGCCGGGTCAGAAGCATATCACGCAGGCGGTCTTTCCGCGACCGGCTCGGAGGAGGCACAACCTCCAGACGGGTACAGAGATCGACCAACGGCGACGCGACGTTATCGATGCCGTTGGTGTGGAATGACAGTAATGAAATTTCATGGCCGGCTTCACGCAGCCCTCGAATAATCCCAAAATTGCGTATCGCGCCGCCCTGATGCGGTGGATAGGGCAGGCTCGGCGTTAACAACAAGATTCGCATGTTTAGCCTTCGTGTACGGCATGGTAGACTGATCGTACCGCGCGGGCGGTCTTCTCCCACGTAAATGCCCGCGCGCGTTCCAGCGCCGCGCGTTCTGTTGCCTCTCGCCATTGGCGGTCGGTGACGACGCGATACAGCGCCTCGCAGATCGCCTCTGGGCTTTCCGGCTCGACTTGCAGGCCAACATCGCCGACGACTTCCGGCAGTGACGAACGGTTGCTGACCACCGGAACCGTGCCGCAGGCCATCGCCTCCAGCGCGGGCAGCCCGAAACCTTCGTAGAACGACGGCGTGACCAGCGCTAGCGCTCCATTGTAAAGCGCGGGCATGGCGGCTTGCGAAATGCCCTCGCGCCACAAAACTCGCCCCGCCAGACGCAGCGTTTCGATACGCGCCATCGTTTCATCAAACAGCCAGCCGCGGTTCCCGGCCAGCACCAGCGGCGGCGCGTCAGGCAGGCGGTCGAGCAGCAGGCGATAGGCTTCCAGCAGCCCGGCAATATTCTTGCGCGGCTCGAAGGTTCCAACAAACAGCAGATATTTGTCGGGCAGGTCGAGCGCGCGCAGGCCGGCCCGCGTTTCATCGGCTGGCAGCGGGCGAAAACTTTCGTCCACGCCGAGCATATGTACCGTGATTTTGGCCGTCGGCACGCCGAGCATGGTCGTCAGGTCGCGGCGCGTTGCCTCGCTGTCGGCCAGAATATGATCGGCATGGCGCACCGCCGCCGCAATCTGGCCGTTATAGTAGCGACGGCTTTCGTCTGTTAGATACTGCGGGTAGTGCAGAAAATTCAGATCATGCACGGTGATGACATGGCGGCGCGCAGCGCGCAGCGGAGGGATGAAATCGGGGCTATGAAACACATCCAGACCGCGCCACGCCAGTTCGACCGTCAGCGCCAGCCGCTCGACGCGATGGTGGCTGGGCGTCCATAAAACGCCGCGCCGGAAGCGCGTTACAAGCGAGTCCTGCGCTTTACGGCTTTGAAAAACCGTGTAGTCGTTCTCGAAATCCAGGCGTTCCAGCGCGTGAACGAGACGGCGAATATACGTGCTGATGCCGCCTGTCCGGTAGTAGGTCAGCCGTGCGTCGATGCCAATTCGCATGTCGTGAGTATAGCCGCAGCGCCTGTAGCTGAGTAGGGCCGCGTGGCGCTACGACTAACCCGACATCTCTGCTTCCGGGCTGTGCTTCGCCGCTGCTATAGCCACCGATCGATAATGCGGTCGAGCGTGCCGTCTTGCGCCAGTGCTTCCAGCGCCTGATTGATGGCTTCCCACGTTGGCCCGCGGTCGGCGCGGGTGGCGGCGGCGTACCACGTATCCGTGACGTAATGCAGGGTGGCGTCCCAGTCGGGATGCTCATTGAGGTACAACTGCGCCGTGATCGCATCCACCAGCGCGGCGTCCGCCTGTTCCAGACGCACGGCATCCAGCGCGTAGCGCCCCAGTTCGTAGGGCCGGGTTTCAAAGGGCAGCACGCGGCGCAGCCAGCGACGCGCTTCGGCATCGGCGGGCGACCCAAATTCATATGCCAGCGCGCGCCCCGGCAACGCATCCATGCTGTTGATACCGCTGTCTGCCCGGCTCACCAGCACCAGCCCGGCGTTGAAGTAGGGGCGGGTGTAAAGCACGTCGTCTCTACGCGCCGGGTCGATCAGCAGCATCGAAATCAGCACATCGACCTGATCGACTCGCAGCGCGTCGTACAGGCCGTCATAGCCCAGATTGACAAAGCGCACGGGGATGCCCAGCCGTTCGGCCAGCGCCACCGCCAGATCGACTTCAAGCCCGTACAGGCCATCCGGCCCGGTATTGGCGAACGGCGGGTAGCTGGCATCGATGCCGACGCGCAGTTCGCCGTAAGGGAACAGGTCGTGGGTCGTCGGAGGCGGCTGCTGGAGCGCGTTCCAGCGCAGGGCCAGTACCAGCAGGCCCAGCAGCGCGGCGACGAGGATCAGCATCTGGCGGCGGGTTATGACGCGGGCGCGGGCAACCATAAGCTCTCGGTTTGCTGCCAGCCGCGCGCATAAGCCTGTACGGCGTAGTAAATCGGCTTTGGCTGGAAATCGACGGTGACGAGCGTGAAGTGATCCGGATAATTCAGTGTGTCTACCGGATAGCGGAACGCCCACAGGCACATTTTTTCCAGCCATGGCCATTCCGTTTCAGCCAGACGTAGGGCATCGACGGTATAGGCGGCGCGCTGCGAGGGGCGCACCGCTTTTGTCCAGCGCGGGTGGTCATTCCAGCCGGTTTCGGTGATGTAAACTGCCTTGGCTGCATCGCCGTGCCGCTCCATGATCTCGCGCAGCAGTTCGGCGCGGCGGAAATTGAGCCGGTCGAAGCCCGGTTCTGCTTCCGGCGGTTCGGTGAAGCCGTAGGTATGCACCGCCAGCGCGTCGAAATAGGGCGCTGCGCCGGCTTCGTACAGCGCTTCCAGATACAGCAGATCGTTCAGGCCGTGCGCGCTGCCGGGCGGTTCGAGCGTCGGCGCGAGCGGCGCGGCCAGTATCACGACCTCCGGATTGGCCGCGTGGGCGCGGGCGTAGACCGCCTGTAAAAGGGCGGCATAGCCTGCCGGATCGACCTGCTGGTAGCCCCACTCGAAAGCGAGATTCGGCTCATTCCAGATGATGATGTGATTGATAACGCCCGCATAGCGTTCCGCAAACAGCGCGACAAATTCGGCGAAATCGTCATAGGATTCCGGCGGCAGAGTATTCAGCGTCGCGTATTCTTCCGGCACATCGCGGCGCGCCCAGTGTGGCACCAACCCCATGCGCGCGATGATGTGCAGACCCTGATTGCGGGCATAATTCACGAGGCGGTCGGCCGATGCCCACGAATAGACATCCTCCGCGATTTCGATGTAGGCCCACGGGAAAAATTCGACAATCGTATCCGCCCCCATTTCCCGGACCATCTGAAGGGTGCGCTGTATTTTCCAGTCTTCGACTTCGTCAATCAGTCGCGTGTGCGTGCAGACGTGCGGCTTGACGGTTTCGACTACCTGCGGCGGGCCAAGCGGCGCGCGCGGCGGCGCAGGCGCGAGAGCGCTGATCACGGCTAGCGCTATCAGAAAGCGGATGGGCCAGCGCCAGTGAGGGCGAACGGTATACCAGAGTGGCGTCAGTCGAGCAAGCATGCAGCCTACTATAACGCGCAGGCGGCAAATAGGAAGCGCAAGTAGCTGGCGTCTGCCCTGCGCTTATGCGTCGTCGATCAGATTGGCGCGCACGGCGCGTGCCACGGCCTCCGTGCGCCCGTTGGCTTCCAGCTTGAAGAGGATGTTGCTGACGTGTTTTTTGACTGTGCCGGTGCTGATCGAGAGCGCCGTCGCGATTTCATGATTACGCAGGCCGCGCGCCATCAGCGCCAGCACTTCGCGCTCGCGCTCGGAGAGGTGAACGGTTAGCGGCTCTTCCTCACTGCCGGCAGCCCGCGTTTCCCGCCACGCTTCAGCGCGATCCGCGCCGTGGGCCTGTTCGGCAGGCGCATGGCCATTCGCCGCCAGCGCAACCACCACCGATTGCAGCATCGCCGTTTGCTGAGATGTCAGAAGGTCGTCACCCGGAGCGGCGGATCGCCGGTCATACTTTGCGGGATGGTCACTGTTCGCTGCCGGCACATACAGCCTGATCGTCTGCTCGCCGAAGCGGATTTCGCTGACCTGATAGTGACGCCCATCCCGATTGACAAGCGCTGACAGTCCGGTTGCGGCCAGATCATGGTCGCTGGCAAAGATGATGTGGAGGGTCGGGTTGTTGCTCATAAATGTACCCACTGTTTTAAGCTGCTTGCCGGCAAGACCTGAAAGCGGTCTGGAAGCGTCGGGATGAGATGAAGGTGGCCGGTGGTATCAACATCGGAATCGAAGTGGGATTGACGGCTCAAATCTTAGGGCGACATAACAGGTCGCATTGCTGCGACTACAATACTATGCCCCTCTGGCCAATGCAATGAAGTGGCTCATGAGTGATGGACCAAGTTGGCTCGGCGCGGCACTCAGGAGGGCATGGTGCGGAGCAGGCGCATCTCCACCACGAAGCCGGGGAAGCACACGAATAAAGAGCGCCTGTGTGGGCCACAGACTGCCTCTTATTTTGTTTCTGACCCCTTGTGTTCCGAATCTTGGGCCGATCTTATATTCCGATGATGTTATTCTTACACTATGTCTTGTAAGGTATAAGCAGAAGGTACTTAGTTAGGGGAGGTGCTCAATGATCTACGAGGATCTCTTGCTAGCGATACTGCGCGTCGTGATCGGTGTGCTGTTTGCTGCTCACGGCGCTCAAAAGCTGTTCGGATGGTTTGGCGGCCCGGGGTTTGACGGCCATACCAAGGCGATTGCCTCGCTAGGGCTCCGGCCTGCATCGCTCTGGGCGTTCCTATCCGCAGTAGGTGAGTCTCTTGGCGGTGTGTTGCTGGCGCTGGGCCTGCTGACTCCGGTTGCATCGGCTGTCCTCATCGGCGTGATGCTGGTGGCGATCCTGCGGGTGCACTGGGACAAGGGCCTCTGGAATGCGAACGGCGGGTATGAGTACAACCTGGTTCTGCTGATCACCTCGTTCGTGCTCGGCGCTCTTGGGCCCAATGCGTATGCCCTTGATCAGCACATCAGCTTGCCGTGGCCGCATCAGACGGTCTATCTGGTGAGCCTGGTTGTCAGCATCGTGTTGGCCCTGCTCGCTGTTGTCACGGCACGTCCAACGGCCCACACAACGGGTTCGGAGCAGCAGCGCGCAACCGCCTGATCAGGAAATTGCTGATCTTATGACGGAAGGAGGCTAGACAATGCACACGGGCAACCTGCGCTCATCCAGTGTGCTCGGTGTCTTGGTAGCCTCGGTGTTACTCCTGTTGACGTGGCCTGTCATTACCGCAATGGCTGTGACAGCTATTCCGGTGCTCGTCTTTGTTCTGGGGGGCATGGCCCTGCTGCTGAATTTCATTCATCTCTAGCAGTAAGGGCCAATGCCCGACCCTGAAGCTCAAACAAGAGGCAACCGAACTACCAAATTCGACATCATAAGCCAAAGCCCGATCTAGCCGATCGGGCTTTTTGTGTGGCCGTGCGCGTTGTCGAATTTTCACGTCAACGTTGAATCGAAGCGGGAAACAAAAACGGCGCTTGTAAGCGCCGTTTTTCTATGCCCCTGACAGGACTCGAACCTGTGCTTCTACCTCCGGAGGGTAGCGCTCTATCCGCTGAGCTACAGGGGCGAACAACTTAAGTTTAGCAGAAATGACTTTCACTCACAAGTGGAAATCAGACGCAGCCGATGCCTCAGCTTGCTTCCGGCACGATGCTGAACGTCATGGGCTGGCCCAGCGCGAAGCCGTCGGCATACAACTGCGCCGCCCACGAACCGGGAGTGAACTCGACCATGCTCGGCTCGATATAGAACCACAGGCAGATACGGCTGGCGTTGCTTTGCGTTGTGAACGATTCCTGATGGCGGGGCTGGCCCTCGTACAACCAGGTGATGCTGAGCGGCGTACCGCTTTGAATGTTGAAGGCCTGAAAAGTCGCGTATATGCGCGGGGTGCTTGGCGTGAACTCGATCTCCGGCGCGACAATGCAACCGTCTGACTCGTTGACTGCGGTCGCCATGCCGGTTTTGACAAACCAGCGTTCGCCCTGATTGATCGGTTCGGGCGTCGCCGCGCCGGAAAAGGCTGCGATCACCTGCCGGGTTGGCGGCACAACTGCCCGCACGGTGCCCAGCAGCGCGGCGTTGATGGCGTTCTGGTTGGCGACATGAGTCTGCGCGGCCACCGCAGTTCCTGCGATTCGCAGCGCGTCGGCCTCGGTCGTCGCCCGGAGCGCTGTCGCTTCAAGGATATAGCCATCGCGTTCGGCGCGGAGCGTCGCTTCCATGTCGGCGCTGGAGATTGAGCTACAGGCTGCCAGAAACGCAGCCACGACTGCCATAATCGCGGCCTTCAATGGTCCTCACTCTCATAACTGTTGCCAATGTAACCGTTGGGTCGTGAAAAAGTATACCAGCAAGATGACCGAACCCGGACGTTTCGTTTGATGGCGTTTCACGCTGTTTCAGTTGCTGGTCTGGCAATGCAGCGTGGTGCAATCGTGGCGCTCATGCTACACTCATTCGTCTGTCGCATGAGGGAAGGGCTTGAGACGAACCTGGTTTCTGATCTTCATTTTGTTGCTGGTGACGGTCGCCAGCCCGTTCAACCA
>QGUR01000496.1 GCA_003242205.1 Chloroflexota bacterium
ATGAAACGTTTGAGAAAAAAGCAGGCGACACCCGTAGCCGAAGCGCCACCGCTCCGGATTCATCGCCAAAACCGGCGCAGCCTTGTCATGAAGCTGACGCCGGTCGGAATCGCGGTGTTCATCCCCCGGCATCTCAGCCCCGCCAGCCCGACCGTGCGCGCCTTCATCGAAGATGGCCTGCGGAAAATCGGGCCGCGCCCGGCGCTGAACGCTACGGACGTGCGCGAGGCGCGGGACCTGCGGGCTATGGTCGCTCGCTGGGCATCACGGATTGGCGTGCAGCCGGGGCGCGTGCAGATCCGCGCGATGTACCGCAAGTGGGGTTCGTGTTCGAGCAACGGCAACATCACGCTGAACAGCGCGCTGCTGCGCGTGCCGGAGCCGCTGGCCGAATATGTGGTCGTTCACGAACTGGTTCACCTGCTCGAACTGAATCACGGCAGGGCGTTCAGGGCGCTCATGAGCAAGTATCTGCCCGACTGGCGGGAGCGTGAGGCAGCACTGGACCAGTTTCTCGCGCCGGAGCCGGAAGGCTAAGAGGACTGGACGCCGGTTCGCGCCAGCCGGTGGAAGTCTTCGCGCAGGCGTGGATAGAGCTCGACGAACTGCTCGTACAGGGCGTTGTAACGGGCGTGTCGCTCGGCGTCTGGCTCGGTAACCGGGCCATAGCGGACGACACGCTCGCAGGCCGCTTCAATTGTCGGGTACACGCCCGCGCCCACGCCCGCCAGCAGCGCCGCGCCGACGCCAGCTTGTTCCGGCAGCAACGTCTGTTGCAGCGGCAAACCAAAAACGTCCGCCTGAATCTGCCGCCAGACGTCGCTCTCCGCGCCGCCGCCGGCGGCAATGATGGTCGAGACTTCGCCGCCCAGCGCCAGACTGAGTTCCAGCGCCTGTCGCAGGGCAAAAGCCACGCCTTCCATAACGGCACGGGCAAGGTGTCCGCGCGTGTGGTGGTAGCTGAGGCCGATAAACGCGCCGCGCGCTGCCGGATCCATGTGCGGTGTTCGCTCGCCGGCCAGATAGGGCAGGAAGATCAGGCCATCCGCGCCCGGCTCTAGCGCACCTGCCTCGCTGCTGAATTGGGCATATGCGGAAGCCACGCCATCGAGGCCGGTGATGCCGCGCAGCCAGCGCAGGCTCAGCCCTGCGGACAGGATCGCGCCGAGCACATACCAGGTATGCGGCGCTGCATGATTGAAGACGTGTAGCCGCGGATCGGAAGGCGCGCGGTCGCTGGTAAACCGCAGCGGCGTGAATACCTGACCGCCGCTGCCGGTCGTGACCGAAGCTAGCCCCGGCGCGATGACCCCGTTGCCGATGGCCTGCGCGGGCTGATCGGCGCAGCCGAACACGACCGGAATATCCGGCTCAAGGCCCAATATCCGGGCCGCCTCTGGCAGCAGCGGTCCCGCAACTTCCGCCGATGCGCTCACCGGTGGCAGAAGCGAGGGCGGCGCTTCGTAGGCCTCAACCAGAAGAGGCGACCATTCACGCCGGGTGACGTCAAACAACGCCGTCGCCGCTGCGTCCGTGATGTCCGTGCCGAAAAGGCCGGTCAGCCGGAAGCGCACGTAGTCCTTTGGCATCAGCAGCGTGGCCGCCCGTTGCAGGCTCTCCGGCTCGTGGCGTGCCAGCCAAAGCAGCGTGGGCGCGAAGAACCCGGCGGCGGGCAGCGTTCCGGCAATGGCGGCGTGCTGCCGGGCCCCGACTCGCTCCAACCCTGCTTCAACCTCCGCCGTCGTGCGTAGGTCCGCCCAGATGATCGCGGGCCTGACGATTGCGCCCGCTTCGTCGAGCAGGACGCCGCCGTGCATCTGGCCGCTGAATCCGATTCCGGCGACATCCCTCCGCCCGGCTTTCTCCAGCGCTTCATTGACCGCATCAACCGAGGCGGTCCACCAGTCCTCGGCGTTTTGCTCCGCGCGGTCGGGCGCGGGTTTGTGAATCGGATACTCACGCGCAGCAACAGCGATTACGCGCGCCGTTGCCGGGTCGAACAACACGGCCTTGGCGCTGGACGTGCCGATATCAATGCCAAGCAGAAGGGTCATGATGGCGCTTTCCGAAAGACTGCGTAATTAACCGGGACAGTGACGATCAGGCAGGCGGCGCGGTGGAAGCCCGTTCGATCAGGCAGGTGTCGAGCATGTATTGCGCCACCGGCA
>QGUR01000497.1 GCA_003242205.1 Chloroflexota bacterium
TCCAAAAAACCCTTTTCCCGTCCCGCATACCATGTTCCAGGGTTCCCGGGGCCGCTTTCCGGGCCCCTGCTCGACCGCATGGATATCCACATTGACGTGCCGCGTGTCGAATACGACAAGCTGATGGGCGATGGGCGCGGCGAGACATCCGCCGCTATCCGCGAACGGGTGGAACGCGCGCGCCAGCGCCAGCAGGCACGCTTCGAGGGCATACCGGGGCTGTTTGCCAATTCGGACATGGGGGCAGGTGTGGTGCAGAAATTCTGCACGCTAACGACCGATGCGCGCCAGTTGCTGGAACTCTCGGTCAAGCGCATGCAACTGAGCGCCCGCGCTTACCACCGCATTCTGAAACTCAGCCGCACGATCGCCGATCTGGCCGACTGCGACAAGATCGAAGTTAACCATGTGGCTGAAGCGATACAGTATCGCCCAAAGGCGATGATGGGATAGCAGCCGTGAGGGCTGGGCTTGCACCGGCTGTGCCATGACATGTCGCCAGCTTCAGTTGGCATAGCCTCGTAGATGACTCAAAGCGGGGCGGGGGCAGCGTGATTCGCCACACCCGCCCCGATGCGTTCCTTACTCTGCTTTAGGCGCGATGTTCTGATTGCGGTGGAAGAGGTTGGTCGGATCGTACTTCGCCTTGATCGCTGCCAGCCGTTCCCGCGTCGCGGTGGGATAAGCGTCACGCAGACGCGCTTCGCCTTCGTCGTCGAGGAAATTGACGTAAGCGCCGCCATCGCCCTGATCGAGCGCCGCGATTGCCTCTGCTGCCCAGGCGGTATGCGCGGCTGTTTCGCTGTGGTGCTCATGCAGGGCGATGAAGCTGACCATGATGCGACTCGAGCGGTGCGCGAATGCGGTTGCGTCGGCAGGCACGCGAGCCATGGCGCCACCCAGCACGCGAAATTCCGCAATCGGCATCGGCGATTTCGAGGCACGCAGGTAATCGACCATGGTTTGCGCGGTACGTACGTCAATCGTGTCGATGAACTTCGAGCGCAGCGTGGAAAGGAATGGATTCTCTTCGTCCATCTCCCGGTAGATTTGGCGATAGGGCATTGGCCCCAGCAGGTCTGCGAGCGGTTGGGCCAGTTTGCGGAATGGCTCGACCACGCGCAGGCCTTCTTCCACATCACCCGCATAGACCATCATTGCAAGCATGACAAGCTGTCCGCGATGCTCGGCCGGGACGAAGGGCAACGGCGGTGCGGGCATGATACTGGCGATGGTCGTAAGTTCGTCAGGCGCTGCGTCCGCCAGCGTGGCAAAGGCGGCAATGACTTCGGGATCGGCAGGCAGCATCAGCATCCCGCCAACGATCGTATCGACCGGATGCAACTGGAATTTGAAATGCGTCACGACGCCGAAGTTGCCGCCGCCGCCCCGGATAGCCCAGAAGAGGTCGGGTTCAGTCTCTGCGTCGGTATACCGGATCTGGCCATCGGCGGTCACGACCCGCGCTGCCAGCAGGCTATCGATGGTCATGCCATACTTGCGGACGAGATAGCCAATACCTCCGCCGGTTGTCAGGCCGCCGAGGCCAACGGATGCTGTATCGCCGAAGCCGGTCGCCAGACCATAGTCGGCGGTTTTCGCGGTATATTCGCCCGCTGTCAGGCCGCCCTCGGCCCATGCATATCGCTCCTCGGCATTGATTTTCAGCCCCTTCATGCTCGACAGGTCGAGCACGATACCGCCATCCGATGTGCCATACCCGGCCATGCTGTGGCCTCCACCACGAACTGCCAGCTCCAGACCGGTTTCGCGCGCGAATAACACGACGCGCGAGACATCATAAGCGTCGACAGGCCGGACGATCAGCGCCGGACGGCGCACAGCCTTGTAGGCCAGACCAATCCGTGCAGGCTCGTAATCCGTGTCTTCAGGCGTAATGATGTGACCGATCAGACCGGCGCGCAGGCGCTCAAGCGGCAGGCTTGCCGCATCGAACTGTGTATTGAAGCCGCCACGAGTGTGGGACATTGCTGCCTCCCGGTTCATGGACAAGGACAGTTCTTATTGTCCGGCGGAACGGTTTCGGATTGAACGAACAAAAGATCGAATTGCTGCCTGTCGAAATGGCGGAGGCAGGCTCATCCTTTTGATGGAGGCTAAGGCATGGGGAGCTCAGCAGGTGGGATAGGGGCGGGAATGGCGCGG
>QGUR01000498.1 GCA_003242205.1 Chloroflexota bacterium
GCCGGGCAGCTTGCGATTGAAGAACATGCCCAGCGCCAGCGCCGCCACAAAGACCGACGGCACGTAGAGCAGAATGAACAGCACCGTGAACCGGAGCGCGTTCCAGAACTGCGCGCTGTTAAGCAGATTTTGAAAGTTCTGCAGGCCGATGAAATTCGGCTGTCTCGGCAGCGTCCAGTCGGTCAGCGCGAAGCCAATGGAAGCGAGCATCGGCAGGACGATGAAGGTTAACAGGCCAAGCAAGCTGGGGGCGAGGAAAAACGCCACCCACTTGTATTTGTTGAAGCCTGAATAGCCGACCATAAGCAGACTTCCTTCACTGGCTGAAAAAACTTGCTGAAGAAAACTATTCCGTTGTAGCCGCCGGAACATCCAGCCGTGGCGATTCGAACAACTTGCCGATGACGAGGCTGGCCGCGCCGCGCGCCCATGCCCGGTCGTCGGCGTGCTGCACGACCACTTCGACGTTGTCGAGCAGCCCGTTGAAAGTATGCTCGCGCAGCGCTTCAAACATCGGCGCCAGCCGGTAATCGCCGGCGATCACGCCCTCGCCGCTGATGATGACCAGCGACGGGCTGAACAGGTTGACGACCGTCGCCAGACCGATGCCCAGAAAGCGCCCGCTTTGCTGCAGGGCGTCTCGCGCCACCATGTCGCCCTGCGCCGCCAGCGCGACGACGTCTTCCAGCGTCGCCGGTTCCGGCCCACCGAGGCCGTTCGCGCGCCGCTTCTCGCGCACCAGACGGATGACCGCCGGATCGGCGGCGATGGCTTCGAGGCAGCCGCGCTTGCCACAGTCGCAGGGCGGCCCACCGGCATCAACCGTGATATGGCCGACTTCGCCCGCGCCGCCGCGCGTGCCCTGATAGAGTTCATGATTGACGACGATGCCCATGCCGATACCGCGCCCGACCGTGATGACGACGAAATTGCTCGCGTGCTGGCCGGGGCCGAACAACTGCTCGGTCATCGTCAGTGTGTTCACGTCGTTGTCGATGTAAACGGGCAGGTGAAGCCGCTCTTCGACCAGCCGGGCCAGCGGCACGTCGCGCCAGTGGAAAAATGGCGACAGATGGACGATGCCGTTTTGCGCGTCAATCGCGCCCGCCAGCCCGATGCCCGCGCCGATGACCTGAGCGCGCCGCACCTTGGCCGCCGCCAGCATCGTTTCGATCACATCGGCCAGCACGCGGGCGATGGCGCGCGGGTCGTGCTGCGTGTTGATGTCGCGCTCGGCATAGTACAGCACGCGCGACTCGAGGTCGGTGACCGCGCCGACGACACGCTTTTCCATCAGCTTGAGACCGACGACGATCCCGGCGTTGGGATTGAGCTTGAGCATGACCTGCCGGCGGCCGCCGGTATAGTCGCCCTCGCCCGTTTCGACGATCCAGTTTTTTTCGAGTAGATCGTTGGTGATGGTGGAAACCGCGCCGACGCTAAGCCCGGATAGCTCGGTCAGGCGCGTGCGCGATAACGGCCCCTCGCGGCGGATGGTGTTGAGCACCAGGCTGCGATTCATGGCCTTAATGAGCGTCTTGTTTCCCCGTTGCAGCTTCACCACAATGTTTTTTCAGTCACTGAAATAAGCTGCCATCACTATATGCCGCTTTGCCGCGTCTGTCAACCAGTTCGGTTTGGCGGGGTATGCAGGCGGCGTTATGCTCTGCGCGAACCATTGAGGATGAAATGCCAGATGAACGATAACGACCGCGATTCCATCGATCCTGATCTGATTGAAATGGTGCAACGGGCGCGCATGATCCATGACCGCGACGCGCGGCCCTCACCGACCCCTCCGTTTGGAAGCCCGCAGCTTTAGCTGTGGGGAGGAAAAACGGGGCGCGGAGCGCCAGTTGCATAGTTCGCACATTTGTGTTATCCTTTCATATATGAAGCTCATCGCACAGGTTAAACTGCTGCCCGACGACGAACAACAGGCGTATCTGCTGCAAACGCTGGAACAGGCCAATGCCCTGTGCAATTGGCTCAGTGAGCAAGCGTGGGAACTGCAAAAGTTCCGTCGCTTTGACCTGCAAGCCGCCTGTTACTACGCGGCACGGGAACGCAGCGGACTGTCGGCGCAAATGGTCATTCGCTGTATTGCCAAGGTTGCGGACGCCTATACGCTTGATAAGCGGACACAGCGCAGCTTCAAGCC
>QGUR01000209.1 GCA_003242205.1 Chloroflexota bacterium
GCACCACTTACCCCGGCACGACCGATGAACTGATCGTGCCTCGCCTGCTCAACAACGGGTTTCGCGTCGGCGAAAATGTCTTTATCGCCTTCTCGCCAGAGCGGATCGACCCGGCGAACCCGACTTATGGCGTGCGTAATACGCCAAAGGTCGTCGGCGGCGTGACGCCCGACTGCACGGAGATTGCGGCGGCGCTCTACAGCACGGCGGTCGATACCGTAGTGCCGGTTTCTTCGACCACGACCGCCGAAATGGTGAAGCTGCTGGAAAACACGTTCCGGGCCGTCAACATCGGTCTGGTCAATGAAATCGCGCTGATCTGCGACAAGCTCGGCGTCGATGCCTGGGAAGTCATCAACGCGGCCAAGACAAAGCCGTTTGGATTCATGCCGTTCTATCCGGGGCCGGGCCTTGGCGGCCACTGCATTCCGATTGACCCGCTCTACCTGAGCTGGAAGCTAAAGACGCTGGATTACACGGCGCGCTTTATCGAACTGGCGAGCGAGATCAATACGGGGATGCCGCTTTACGTCGTGAACAAGGTCACGGATGCGCTGAATGACGATGGCAAGGCCGTTCGCGGTTCGAATATCGTCGTGCTCGGCGTGGCCTATAAACGCGATGTAGACGATGTGCGCGAAAGCCCGGCGCTCGACATCATCAGTCTGTTGGAAGGCAAGGGCGCGCGCGTGAGCTTCCACGATCCGTTCGTGCAGCGTATCCAGCTTGAGAACGACGAGGTGATGGACGGGCAGCCCTATTCCGAGGCGCTGCTCGAAAACGCCGACTGCGTGGTGATCGTGACTGACCACTCGACCTATGACTGGCAGCATGTCGTCGACCACAGCCGCTTGATCGTCGATACGCGCCATGCCATTCCGCCGCGGCAGGGTAAGGCCCGCGTCGTCAGGTTATAAACCGGGGGCGGCGGCCTGCGTCGCGGTAGGGTGACAATTGACATTGCCCTGAGGGACGGCTAAAATAACACGCGACATCGTAGCAAAGCACGGGAACGAGTTATTCGGCCGACCAGGTATTGGGTTGTTATCACTTTGCATAGGTTGGGTCCTGCGCGGCAGGGCCTCCGAACCGTGTCAGGACCGGAAGGGAGCAGCACTAAGGAGTTCTCCCTGGGTGCCGCAGGGGTGCCTGACTTATGCAAAGTGATAACAACCTTTTTTGTTTTACAGGCGCAGCCGCATGACCTTACCGCCTGAGCCTGATGATCGGGATTGGGCAGAGCCAACCCGCCCTCGTAAACCCGAACCCCTTTTTTTCTCTCGCGAAGCGCCATCATCACGACGCCTCATGAAGCGTTCGCTGCGTGTCCTTGCGCCGTTCGTATTCATCGGCGGGCTGGCAGCGCTGGGCATGCTGGTCGGCATGCTGGCGGTGTTGCTCGTTCGCGCGCAGATGGTTTCGGTAACCGTCGTCGTGGCGGGAGACGCCCGGCAGACGCTGACGCGCGCGCCGACCGTCGGCGACCTTCTGGACGAACTGGAGATGGTCATCGGCCCGTATGATCAGGTCATTCCGGGGCCTGATACGCCGGTAACGTCTGATCTGGTGGTACGCGTGGAAAAGGCGCGTCCCGTCACGCTGACGGTAGACGGAGAAACCAGCGTCTTTTGGACTCCGCTGACCAATCCGGCTGAAATCCTGCAGAACGCCGGCGTAGATGTGACCAACAACGACCGCATTCTGGTGGACGGCACGCGCACGGAAGCGGATGAACTGGTCGTGTGGCCGGTGCCGGCCTCGCACATTACCGTTCGCCGGGCGGTAGAACTGCATGTGATCGACGGCGATCAGCGCCAGACGGTCATCACGACCGGCGAAACGGTCGGCGATGCCCTGTTTGACGCTGGCGTCACGCTCTATCTGGCCGATACCGTCACGCCCGACCTGACGACGCCGCTCGAAGATGGCATGGAAGTGACGGTTCACCGCTCGCGCCCGGTCACGATCATCGCCGATGGCGAGACAATCGAGACGCGCACGCAGGGCAGTCTGGTTGGCGACGCGCTGGCCGATGCCGGTGTCGCGCTGGTGGGACTGGACTACGCCATCCCTTCGGAAGACGCGGAATTACGGCCCGGAATGCACATCCGCGTGATTCGCGTGCAGGAAGAAACGGTGACTGAAGAAACGCCCCTGCCATTTGAAACGGTCTATCAGGCCGATCCGGAGCGCGAGTTAGACCAGCGGGCTGTCATTCAGGAAGGGCGCGAAGGCCGTCAGGAAACCATCGTGCGTGTGCGCTATGAAAACGGGATTGAGGTGGAGCGCAGCAGCGAGGAAACGGTGGTCATCGAGCCGCCGGTGAACCGCGTCATCGCCTATGGCACCAAGGTGGTGCTGCGAACCATCGACACACCCGAAGGCCCGCGCGAATACTGGCGCGTTCTGCGCCTGTACGCGACCAGTTACCACCCCGCAGCGCTTGGCGGAGATGACGTCACGGCGACCGGGCGCAGGCTGGAAAAGGGGATCGTCGCCGTCGACCGCCGTATCATCCCGTTGGGGACGCAGGTTTTCGTTCCGGGCTATGGTATCGGTCTGGCGGCCGACACCGCGCCGCCGCGCAACCGCGGCCTGTGGATCGACCTCGGTTACAGCGACCACGATTACCGGCACTGGGCGCGCTGGGTCGATGTCTACGTGCTGACGCCGGTTCCCCCGAATATCGAATATTTGCTACCGCAAGCGCCGCGCTGATTAGCAACGCCCCTGCATCGCCAGCCAGTCCATACCGGCCCCGCAGATGACGGCGCAAACACGCTCGTCCGGCGAGGTGGTGATTTTCCCGGAGAGCAGGGCCGCAACCGCCGCCGCGCCGCTCAGTTCGGCGGCCAGCCCCATTTCAAACCACAGCCAGCGGGCGGCTTCGGCCATGCAGTTGTCGCTGACCAGCACAACATCTTCGACACTGTCGCGAATGATGTCGAAATTGATTTGCTCGCTGCGCCCCGGCGCGAGCGTGCCGGCAACCGTTTCGATCTTCTCCAACTCGATCACCTTGCCGGCTTCCAGACTGCGTTTCAGCGTTGGCGCGCCCTCCGGCTCGACGCCGATAATACGCGCCGATGGCTTCAGCGCCTTGATGGCCGTGCAGATGCCGCTGATCAGCCCGCCGCCGCCAATGGCGACAATCACGGTGTCGATCTCCGGCTCGTCCTCAAGGATTTCCAGCGCGATGGTCCCCTGCCCGGCCATGACCAGCGGATCGGCGAAGGGATGAATGAAGGCCATCTGCTCCCGCTCGGCATGGGCGAGTGCGGCGGCCATGGCGTCGTTGAAGACCTCGCCTGCAAAAATCACTTCCGCGCCCCAGTGCCGCAGCTTGTCGGCTTTTGCCTGCGGCGCTGATTCAGGTAGATAGACAGTAGCCGGTTTCCCGGCGATCCATCCGGCGTAGGCGACGGCCAGACCGTGATTGCCGCCCGACGCCGTGATGATGCCCCGGTCCATCGCCTCCGGATCGAGCGATAGCAACTTGTTGACAGCGCCTCGCGCTTTAAATGATCCCGTGACCTGAAGCAACTCCGCCTTGAGTGACAGATGCTCGGTTGCAAACAGGCGTTCCTTGAGCGGTCTGGCGCGAACGAGGGGGGTGCGTCGCACGTACTGCGAAATGCGCTCGCGCGCAGTCTGGACATCGCTTAAGGTCAACAAGATATTCTCTCCGCGGGCGCTCAGGCGAGCCTGACATCAACTTTAAGTCGCTACTTGATCTTATCTCAAAGCCCGTTGTCGCGCAGTTCAGCTTTTGCGCCGGGCTAAATACGGCTTTCGCTGGCGGCCAGCGACGGCTTGCGCGGGGCCGCAGCGCGAGTGCGCGCGCTGTTGATCATCATCACGGCGGCGATGATGATCGCGGCAGCGATGATCGTACGCAGCGTAACCGGTTCGTTCGCTAACGCCCAGCCGAGAAAAACCGCTACAACCGGATTGACATAGGCGTAGGTAGCGACGCGCGCCATCGTCGTGACGCGCAGCAGCCAGACATACGAGCCAAAGCCGATGATCGAGCCGAAGACCGCGAGATATAACCATGAAACCGCCGACCGCGGTGTGATCGCCGCGATGTTCAGGCTGGCGATTTCGCCCGCTACCGCGCTTGCCAGCATGAGCATCAGCCCGCCGGACAGCAATTGCATTCCGGTTGCCAGAATGGGCGACGCCGGCTGGTCCGACTGGCGCGAGTAGATCGATCCTGCGGCCCAGGCGACGGATGCCAGCAGGATGACGACCACGCCAACGGCGTATTCATGCCCGGCGTCTGCCAATCCGCTTGGATTGACCAGCAGCAGAATGCCGAAAAAGCCGATCAACAGTCCGGCGAAGACGGTATTCGATGGACGAATGCCGCCCGGTTTCCTGCCATGGATGGAAGGACGCCACCAGTCGAGCAGCACCATCCACAACGGCGTCGCGCCGATCAGCAGGGCCGCCATGCCCGACGGTACAAACTGGCTGGCCCAGACGAGGCCGCCATTGTTGAGCATGAACAGCATGAACCCGGTGATGATCGCCGCGCGCCAGTTGCTACGCGTTGGCGCAGGCGCGCCGCTGGCCCGCGCCCAGACGATCATGATCAATCCGGCCAGTGTAAAGCGGACCGCGCCCATAAAAAACGGCGGCACGGTCTCGACGGCAAAGCGGATGGCGACGTAGGTCGATCCCCAGACAAGGTAAATAGCGGCAAACGCCGCAATGAGCCGCCAGCGCGATGGACTCGCGCCCGGCGTCGAACTCTGGATCATCGTAATGGACTCGCGATTTGACCTGAAGCACAACAGGTAGGAGCAATGATCCTACTCTAACGCCGGCGCTCTCTGGCCGTCAACGAGGCCATCTCAAGGCCAGCGCGGAAACGCCGGAGTTGGTCTTATGACCAATGCGCCGCTCGTCATGCTGGCGGTTCGGTCCATGTTTCGACCACGCGCCAGATCGCGTCGTGAATTTCGTCTTCGCTCCGGGTGGCGTCAATGATGTGCAGATGCGGAAAGTCGTCGGCCAGCCCCAGATAGCGCTCGCGGTGGACGGTGAGTTGCTCCAGCGTTTCGTGCATGCCACGCGGCTCGCCTGTGGCTTCCAGCCGCGCTTCGATGCGTTCCAGCGCGGCCTCGGCAGGCAGATCGAGCAGGAACAGATGCGTTGGTTGGGGAACCAACGTGTGCAGGTAGGCGATATTGGCCGGCGACAGCCAGCCGACGCCGCTCTGGTAGACCATGCTGCTCAGGTAGCTCCGGTCGGAAATGACCGGGCGACCGGCAAGCTGCGCGTCTTCAATTTCGTGGCGCACGTTGATATAGCGGTCGGTCAGCAACAGAAGAAGCTGCGTCTGGCGGTCGCGCTGGCGCGCGTCCAGCGTTTCGCGTATCTGGGTATACCAGGCGGTCGGTTCGTGGACCATGACCGGCTCTTCATCTTCCTGCTGGTAGCGCGTGTAGAGCATATTGGCCTGCGTGGTTTTGCCCGCGCCGCTGATTCCCTCGATCACAATGTAGGGCGCGAGCGGCAGCGGCAGCATGGGCGCTTCGGCAGCGAGTTTGTCGAGGAACAGGCGCACGAAAATGTAATCCTGCATGGCCTGCTGGCGGCTTTGCTCAAATTCCAGCGAGGCAATCCGGGCCGGCATTTTTTTCGTCAGGCGCTCAAGCAGGTCGGCCATCGTGCCGCCGCTTTCGCCGGTCCACATGGCGGCCCGCAGAATGCCGGTTGCCCCGAACCCGGCCAGAAAATCGGCGTCTTTCAGGATGCGTCCCTCTAGCGTGGACGGGCGCAGCCCCGGCTGGTCGTGTTCGGCAATCGCCTGTAGCACGTTGGGGATGATGTCCTCGGGAAAGCCGATCTGCTGCAACACATCGCGCGCCAGTTCGGCGGATTTCTGCGCGCTTTCCGCGCCATGAAGGTGCGGGTCATTACGCCCGAGGTCGTGCAGCAGCACCGCGGCTGTTAGCACGTCGATATCGCCGCCATAGGTTTCCTGTAGCGCCAGCGCATACGTCAGCACAAGATCGAGATGGTCAAGCTGATGACTCGCGCTGCTCAAAACACCGCGAAGCGCGTTGCGAATCAGATGTTCGTAATTAGACTCGTCCACGAGGAATGACCTTCATCGTTGAGGTTTGAAAACGAATGTAGCGCAAACTGCACGGCGTGCAAATGTTCAGCGCCGGTATTTTGTTTTACATCCGGCCTGTTTCATGACTGCGTGCGGATACCATCGGAACCGAGCAGTGACAGGTCGCGGTAAAAGAAGTAGAGGAAATTCTCCTCGTTGACCTGCACCTGCGAAAATCCGGAGATGTCCGGGAAGCTTTCCAGCGTTGGAAAACGGAACCTGCGCTTTTGCAGGGTGGGCGGCACATCGCTGACCAGCCGGACGTCGTCCCAGGTCAGCGGTAGCGGCACCAGCGGAAACTGTTCCGGGATGTCCGAGATTTCGATCACCCAGATTTCCTCAATACCCAGCTCGCGCGCGAGCATGACGCGATGCAGGCCGTCTACAATCACGCTGATTCGCTGCCCCTCGCTCGGCTCAAAGTACGTTTCGACCAGCGGCGGGCTGATGCGATACTGCCGGCCGTCACAGACATAATCGAGCGCGCCTGTCAGGTCGAACAGGCTCAGCGCGTACTCACGCTGCAACCCGCGCTGCAGGGCGCGATGCCCGGCGATCTGGCGCTCCAGCGCGTAGGTCGCCGCCGGGCGTAGGGAAGCGATGGGCAGGCGGCTGGCCGTGATCCGGGCGGTGGCATAGGGCTTCAGGCTGCGGTCGCCAATGATGGCGACGCCGCGCAGGATACCGACGACCGTGTTCCAGCCGATGTAGCGTAACAGGCGAAAATCCTCGACTTCCGCCTGTCCATCGACCGGCGACGTGCCCGCCGCTACTGGGTCCAGCGCGGCGGTTTCCGGGATATAGGGAACTTCGTAATGCCGGCAGACGTCCAGAATCACGGCTTCGGCTGCCGCATACGAGCGACGGGCGGCGCTTTTTCCGGCTTCGCTGGTCGCGTCGAGCAGAAGGCGGCGTGCGGCGATCCGCACGTTGCTGACAGCGCTTTCTTCCCAACACCACGCGTTCAGCGGATTGCCGGGCGCGAAAACGGGCAGCCCGCGTTCGACCGAATAGCCAAACGTACGTTCCGCTCCGGCGGTGTCGGTCGCTGCCAGCGCGTCGGCTTCTCGCAGGACGCAGAGCAGGCGGGTCAGCGCGGCTCGGTCCTCCGGCGCAAGCGACTGTTCGAAGGCGGCAAGCATATCCGCATGGTCGCCCAGATCGGCGGGGACGACTTCGCCGTCGCGCAGCGCCGTCGGGAATTTGAAGTTGGTGTCGTCGTGATGGGCGATGAGGTAGAGCAGAGCGCGCGTGACCGTTGTCTGGCTCGCAGTCGCCGGGTCGGCTGCCAGAAAGCGGGCGGCGATATCCAGGCCGGCGCGGATATGCTCGCGCCGGTCGGGCGACCAATCAGGCTGGTAAGCGGAGTAGCCGATGTCGTGCAGCAGGGCCGCCGCTCTCAGCAGGTCCCGCGCCGGGCCGTGAATGGCGATATCCGGCGCGTCGCAGATTTGCCGCACGTAGCGCTCGACGTCCAGCGCGTGATTGACGCCGTGATACGGATCTTCGACCGCGAACGCCGTTTGCAGCAGCGTGCGCAGCCGGTCGAGTAGTGGCGCAAGGTCAGGATTGTCGTCGGATAGGAAGGTTGTCGGCACGAGACTGGTCGGATGTACTCCGGGTATGTCAGTATACCGCCAATTATAGCCGCCTGCGCTGCGAAAGCGTCAGGGAAAAGTGGGCGGGGCGTTGATCTTGCTCTCGCAATATCGAACGTCATGCGCTAAAGTGTTGCCCGCAAATCAATGCATGCTTGTCAGGAGCTACAGCGGATGTCTTTAAGACAACAATCGCCGACACGGCGCTTGAACAGATGGCGGGGAATGCTGGCGGTGGCCGTGCTGCTGTTTGCGGCGGCCTGCTCGCTCAATCCCTCGCCCGATAACCTGACAGTTCCTGCAGG
>QGUR01000210.1 GCA_003242205.1 Chloroflexota bacterium
AGACCGAGGACCTGCCGCTGTATGAGGACATCGCGGGTGAATACGGTGACCCGATTTTGATCGTCGGCAGCGGAACCGGGCGCGTAATGCTGCACCTTGCCGAACGGGGATACACGGTACACGGGATCGAGGGCGAACGCGCCATGCTCGAACGCGCGCGCCAGAAGCTGGCCGCCGCGCCGGAGCTTGCGGAGCGCGTTCAGTTTCATCCCGGCGACGCGCTGACGCTGGCGCTCGACCTGCGCGCCAAAGTGACGATCATCCCCTATAACACGCTGATGCATTTCCACACGCAGGACGCGCAACTCCGGCTATTGGGGCGTATCCGCCAGTGGACGGCGCAGGACGGCGCGCTCGTCATCGATCTGCCCAACGCGGGCGAGGCGTATGCGGGCATGGATACAGGCGCGGTCACGCTGGAGCGCACGTTTCTGGACCCGGAAACCGGCCACCTCATCATGCAGCAGTCGGTGAGCGAGCTGGATCGGGCCGAACAACTGATGCGCGTGACGTGGATTTATGACGAAGTGACCGGGGACGGGACCGTCAAACGCACGGTTGCGCCGGTGGTGAACCGCTACTTTTTCCTGCCGGAAATGCAGCTTTTGCTGCGGGCCAGCGGTTTTCATTCCGTCGACGCCTATGGGGACTTCGACTACAGCCCGTATGCGGATGGCAGCCCGCGCATGATCCTGATCGCCCGTTGAAGCGCCGCTTCGACCCTGTTTAAGTCGCGCCAAACGTGATACAACGCCCCAGTGCCGCCTTGCCGCGCCATGAAGCGCGCCGGGCGGCGCGCTCGTTCCGTTTTGACGAGTCTAGACGATGAACAGTTTGCTTTTGCGATTCCTACTACTGGCGTTTGTGGCGGCACTGGGGGCTTGCGAGGTTTTCGAGCCGCTGCCCACCAGCACGCCTACCCGTGTGCTGACCGGCCCGACTCTGGAGGCCAGCCCGGTTGTTCGCGGCGAGTTTCCGACCGAACCGGCGCTGCTGCAGGGCCAGAATGATCCGACGGCGGCGGCCTTGCCGAGCGGCGGGGTGCTGCCCCCGCTGGCGGTTGCGACCGAACAGGACAGCATTCGCCAGTCGATTCAGGTGACGACTCGTGCCGGCCTGACGCTGCCCGGCGATCTGTATTCGTCCGGAGACCAGCGCTGGCCGGGGCTGCTCATGCTTGCGCCCGATCCGCAGGCGTGGCTCGACCTGCCACTCCGCTTGCAGGCGGCGGGTTTCACCGTTCTCGTCATGAGCAGCGCGGATGTCTCTTCCGCCGAGGTGCTGAGCGATGTGCTGGTTTCGTTCAGCGATGTGGGCACGGTCGATCCGGGCAATATGGGCGTCATCGGCGCGGAAGCAGGCGCAGATGTCGCGCTGCTGGGTTGCGCGGTCGAATTGCTGTGCGATGTCGTGGCGCTTATCAGCCCGACGCAGCACGATCCGCTGCTGGTGGCCATGCAGCGTTATAACCCGCGCTCGCTGTTTGTCGCCGCCAGCGAAGGCGATACCGTTGGCGTCGCCGCAGCGCGGGCGCTGGATGATTACGCTCAGGGCGAGTCGGCGCTGGAGGTTGTGCCCGGAAACGGCCGGGGCGCTGCGTTGTTACAGGAAAATGCCGCGCTCGGCGACCGGCTGGTCGCATGGGTGCGAGGACAGTTCTGACGTCTTGATCCAGTAGCAAACCGCCCCTCTCCAGAAACGTGCAGTTTCAGAGAGGGGCGGCTTCCCATCAGTTCGAGCCGTCGCGCAGTTTCGCCCCCAGCTCTCGCTCCGCTGCTTTCACGATCTTCGCATGTACGCGCGCCACTTCCTTATCGGTCAGCGTGCGCTCGTCCGTCTGGTAGGTCAGGCTGTAGGCGAGGCTCTTGTGGCCTTCCGGGATCGGGCTGCCCTGATAGACGTCGAACAACTGGACGTGCTTGAGCAATTCGCCACCGGCCTTGCGGATGACCTTCTCGACCGCCGCGGCGGGCGTTTCGGCGTTGACGATCAGCGCAATGTCCTGCAGCACCGGCGGCGTGACGGGCAGCGGCTGCACGCTGAACAGCGGCTCGATCCGGCTCAGCAGGGCGTCGAGATCGATTTCCGCCACCATCACGGGCGCGTCGGTGAGTTCAAAGGCGCGCGCTACCTGCGGGTGCAACTCGCCAAAAACGCCGACCTCGCGCTTGCCGATTCGCAGGCTGGCCGAGCGCCCCGGATGGAACGTGCTGTGGCTGGCGCGCTCGAAGCTGGCGTTACGAATATGCAGGCCATTCAGCAGCGCCTCGATCACGCCCTTTATGTCGTAGAAGTCGACGTTGCCGGGATCGGTCTGTGTCGCCCAGTTGCTGCTCTGTCGCGGCCCGGTCATCAGGATGCCGAGGTGGCGCGGTTCGTCGGGCAGGGGATCATCGTCGCGGCCCAGATAAACGCTGCCGATCTCAAACACCTGCTGGCGGTCGGTGTAGCGGGCGTTGGCGCGCGCGTTTTCGAGCAGGTTGACCAGCAGCGTGTGCCGCATCACCGTTTTGTCGGGCGAAATTGGATTGGCGAGGCGGACGTAACCGGCGTTGGGCAGGCTGGATGGCATGCCGGGCGGCGTCAGCAGGGCTTCGCGTTCCGGCGTCGTCAGGCGGTAGCTGATGTTCTCGCGCAGGCCCAGCCCGACGAGCAGGTCGCGCGTTTTCTCCTCATATTCGAGATCGGGATTGGGACGCTGTGGCGGCAGCGCGTCGGCAATGATCGTCGTCGGCAGGTTGTTGTAGCCATAGACCCGCGCGATTTCTTCGATCATGTCGGCCTGTCCCACGATGCCTGTGCCGATGTCCAGCCGGAAGTCGGGCACGGTCACGCGCAGGGTATCGCCTTCGCGCTCGACGCCGAACTGCAGGCGGCGCAGCAGGCCGGCGGCGGTGTCGATATCCAGCTCGATGCCGAGCAAGCGCCGGATTTCGCGCGCCGGCAGGTCGACAACCACGGTTTCCTGCGGGCGTGGATAGGCGTCGATAATGCCTTGCGCGACCTCGCCGCCGCCAAGCTGGCGCATCAGCTCGATGCCGCGCCGGACGCCGAGCAGGGCGCGGCTTGGATGCACGCCGCGGCTGAAGCGGGCGGCGGCTTCCGTGTGAATCTTCTGCGACTGCATCGTGCGGCGGATATTGATGAAGTTCCACGCTGCCGCTTCGAGCAATACATTCGTCGTTTCGTCGCTGATTTCGGTTTCTTCGCCGCCCATGATGCCGCCAAGGCTCAGCGCGCCGGCGGTGTCGGCGACCAGAATATTATGCGCGTCCAGCTTGCGCTCTACGCCGTCGAGCGTCTTGAGGGTTTCGCCGGGTTCGGGCAGGCGCGTGATGATCGTCGGCGCTTTGCCGCCTGCGCGCGCTACCAGCTTGTCATAGTCGAAGGCGTGTAGCGGCTGGCCGGTTTCGAACATGACGTAATTGGTCACGTCGACGATGTTGTTGATAGGCCGTTGGCCGATGCGTTCCAGCCGCCACCGCATCCAGTCCGGCGAGGGGCCAATGCGCGTGTTCCGCAGCAGCGCCAGCGTGAAACGCGGGTTCAGTTCCGGCTCGCGGATGTCGATAGCAACCTGTCCCTCGATACTTGCGCCCTGCATGAGCACGTCATACGACGGTTCGCGCAGCGGCTTGTCGAGCAGCGCGGCGACTTCGCGCGCGACGCCGAGAATGCTCATGGCACGGGCGAGGTTGGGCGTGAATTCGACTTCGATGATGACGTCGCCAAGCACGTCCTGCAGCGGCGTGCCGGGCGGGTGACCGAAGTCGCTGTGCATCAGGATGATACCCTCGTGCGAGTCGGAGATGCCCAGTTCCTTTTCCGAGCAGACCATGCTGCGGTTGGGAATGCCGCGCAGCTTGCGCTCTTTGAGGATCATGCGTTTCGGCGTGTCGCTGTGGCCGTCCCAGACCTCCGCGCCCTCGGCGGCGAAGGCGGTATACAGCGGTTCTTCCAGCGGCCCCCGGCCTTTATAGTCGAACAGGTTGGGCGCGCCGGTGACGCACTGTTCCAGTTCCGGGCCGCCGTAATCGACCATCGCCAGCACCAGCCGGTCGGCGTCGGGATGCGGCTTCACTTCGGTGATGCGCGCCCAGAGCAGCTTCTCGCGGTCCCAGACGAGATGATCGGACTGTGGCCAGCGCACGCCTTCGACCTGCTGCTGCGGCACGCCAAGATAGGTCAAATGCGCGACTTCAAGCCCCGCCAGCGTCAGCTTTTCGGCCAGCAACTCGACGGGGATGTCGATGTCGACGAAGTCTTTGAGCCATGAGAGTGGTACGAGCATTCGGTTACTACCTTCTTATAGTCTGGTGATCGGATGTCGCTATGGCAACGCTGCTACAACTACCGCTTTCGTGGTCGGGCCGGCGCTAGAACTGCTCCAGAAAGCGCAGGTCATTGGCCCAGAAGTAGCGAATGTCGTTGATGCCATGCTTGTTCATCGTCATGCGCTCCGGCCCCATGCCGAAGGCGAAACCGCTCCATTCCGCCGGGTCATAGCCGCCGTTTTGCAGCACGACCGGATGCACCATGCCGCTGCCCGCAATCTCGATCCAGCCGCTGTACTTGCAGACGCGGCAGCCTTCGCCCTTGCACAGGAAGCACTCAACGTCGACTTCCATGCTCGGCTCGGTGAACGGGAAGTAGGAGGCGCGGAAGCGCACGCGGGCGTTTTCGCCATACACGCGCCGGGCGAACGCCGCCATCGTGCCTTTCAGGTCGGTCATGGTGATGTTGCGGCCAATCGCCAGCCCTTCGACCTGATGGAACTGGATTTCGCTGCGCGCGGTGATCTGCTCATAGCGGTAGACCATGCCGGGCAGGATGACGCGAATCGGCAGCGTGCCGTTACCGCCGAGGTCACGCATGGCCCGAATTTGCCCCGGCGAAGTATGCGTACGCAGGATGACGTTCGGCGTCGTCGTGTAGAACGTGTCCTGCATGTCGCGCGCGGGGTGGTGCGGCGGGATATTCAGCAGCGTGAAGTTGGTATCGTCGTCCTCGACTTCGCGGCTGCGATAGATCTGGAAACCCATGTCGCCCCAGATGTCATAGAACTGGCGCAACGTCTGCGTCGATGGGTGCAGCCCGCCCCGGTTGACAGGGCGGCCCGGCAGCGTAACGTCGATCTGGCCTTCTTCCAGATCGCGCGCAAGCTCCTGCTCCTCGACCAGCGCTTCGCGCTCGGCATAGGCGGCCGTCAGCGCCTGCTTGATTTCGTTGGCGCGCTTGCCGAACGAAGCGCGCTCTTCCTTCGGCAACTGGCCGACGCTGCGTACCAGTTCGGTGATCTGGCCCTTCTTGCCCAGATATTTCAGCTCCCAGGCGCGCAGCGCTTCCCGGCTGTTTACCTGTGCCAGTTCGTCCAGCGCCTGCTGTTGGGTGACTTCCAGTTGGTTCAGCATATAACCTCCGTGACCACCACGCCCATACGCCACATAGCGGCGGTTTGTCTCTGCTCAGGTAGAGCGTCTGTCGTCCGGGCCTGCCAGCGGCAAGCCCGACGCATTTTCTGTCTCAGGATGAGCGCCGCAAAATAAAAACGCCCTCGCCCCGTGAAAACAGGGACGAGAGCGCGATCGGTCTCCCGCGGTACCACCCTTGTTGGCCGCCCAAAGCGACCCACCTCATGCGCCCCGATAACGCCGGGCAAGGCGGAGCGGACTACTTGCCTCGTTTGCGAGGGTTCACCCGTCAGCTCGGGAGTGAATTTCCGCGCCGGCTACCTGCGGCGGCTTTCAGCCTCTGGCCGCTGCTCTCTGGAAGGCGCTGATGGCGCGTACTTGTCTCCGTCATCGCCTTTTGCACGGTCATTATGATGCCGGGATGGTCGGACTGTCAAGTCCTGAGCCTGAATGAGCCATAACGTATTCTAAAACCCGATGGGGGATGCTTGACGCTCATCAAAAACCATGATACGCTGACTGCGTGTGGAAGGGGCACGTCTATGTCTACGAGTCTAAAACCCAGGATTGAGCCGGGGGCCGTCTATTCCCGGCAGGAAGCGGCCGAGGCGCTGGGCATCAGCCTGAGTACCTTGAAGCGCCTGGTCAAAAACGGGCATCTGCGGGTGAGCAAGCCCAGCGGAATGCGCCGTGTCTTTATTACCGGAGAGAGCATTCTTGCAATGCTGAACGATACCACTGTGGAGCGAGGCGCCTGATGTTGTGCTTGCCGCTCCGCACCGTGATTTCAGGCGTTTGGATGCGCCGGGTATTCAACCCGGCCGGCCAGACGACCGCCGCGCCGCGCTATGCGGTGGTTGGCGAGTCGATTCTGGCGTTCGCCGCGCCCGGAATGCGTCGCGCAGCGGCGTTCGATGTGATTCAGGCCAGACAGTCTCAGGCAAGAGGAAGTTGTCGATGGTGACGACTTCCTGAACCGATCCGGTTCCATCAGGGCGTGAGACTGTACCAGTGGTCTCACGCCCTTTTTATTTTGTCTCATCGCCACGAGGTGAGTATGGGAACGTTACAGGAACTACCGCTCCAGGTTCTGTACAACCATGCCCGGCTGAGCAGTCTGGGCAACCTGCTGGACGAACTGCACACCGCGGCCAGCGAAGGGGCGCTCGAAACCGTGACGCCTTTGAGCAATGCCGAACTGGTGAGCTGGCTGCGCGAGATCATCTATACGGCGCAGGAGACGATTGCCGAGATTGAGGAACACGCGACCGGAGCTCCAGAACTGATCCGCGTTAAGTAATGATCGGGCGATGGGCCGTGCTACCCGGCCCGAAGCGACGTTATTCATGAAGATTGTTGCGAGCACGGCAGGAGGCAACACGCGATGCAACCAGATGACGAATTGATGCTCTTGCGTATGCGTCACCGCGACATGGCGCGCGCGGCGCAGCGCGGGCGACAGATG
Source organism: Chloroflexota bacterium (assembly GCA_003242205.1). Lineage (GTDB taxonomy): Bacteria > Chloroflexota > Anaerolineae > Aggregatilineales > Phototrophicaceae > ZC4RG36. The sequence continues at coordinate 6,877 of QGUR01000210.1, forward strand.
CGGGAGCTGCGGCCGAAGCGTTCCGCCCGGCGCAGCGGCATTCCATGGCTGTCGCGTGTGATCGCTCTGTCTTTCCTTGGTTAGCGCCGGCCGGCGAGTGAGTGTGCCGGCGACGCCGGCGGAAAGGCCATTTCATGCCGCAAAAAGCGCAAGACAGCACGACAACGCGGCTGGCCACACACTCGCTTGCCGGTAGAAGGTGTGGTCTGCCGCCAGACCACATCGCATAGGCACGAGCCACAAAAAGCGGTTTTGGGTGAGTTTTACTGTTAACTGGCGAAAACGGGAAAGCAAAGCGGTGGGCAAACGACGGCCTGCCGTCCGGGTGGCACAGGGTAGTATGAGTGGCAAAAATCGGCTAAACGGGTTATTGTTGAGGGGACGATGAAGCCATCGTCCCTTCGTCCACTCAACAGCACTTCCTCGTAGCTTTTCCATGCAGTCGATAATTTCTCAGGCGAGAGGGTTTGGCGCGCAAACGGGTGTTGGCTCGCTCTCTCGCCTCTCAGGCCTTCTGCATGGGGTTCACAACGCAAAATTGTGTATAATAATACAGGTTTGTGCTAAAAATCACGGTCGTCGGTAGTGTTTTAGAGGTGTAGAACGTGTCGAATGGGGCACTCATGCATGAACGGGTGCTACTGCTCAACGGCCACTCCTGGGAGCCGTTGTCCGTCATCTCGGTTCCACGCGCGATCAACCTCCTTCTCGCCGAAAAGGCCATCGTCGTTGAGCAAACAGGCAATTATCTGCGGACGGTTCGGGACAAGTATCCCGTTCCATCGGTGATTGCCCTGCGCACCTACGTCAATGTCCCGCGGCGGCAGGCCCACTGGAGCCGGCGCGGCGTGCTCGTGCGTGACAATTTCACCTGCATTTACTGCGGGGTGCAGCCCAGCACCGTCGTGCGCGGTAAGACGCTGACCAAGAGCGACTTCACCGTCGATCACATCGTGCCCAAATCACGCGGCGGCAAGGATCAGTGGACGAACACGGCCTGCGCCTGTTACCACTGCAACCATCGCAAGGGTGACCGCTTGCCGCACGAAGCCGGTATGCGCCTCGGTTGGGAGCGGAAACGGCCCCCACCAACCTACTCGGGAAACCGGGCGGACACGGGCCCGAACGTCTGAGACGTTAAA
>QGUR01000211.1 GCA_003242205.1 Chloroflexota bacterium
CTTTGGGATTGAATGGCTTAAACATCCCGGCTCCCAGCTGCCTCAGGACCCTGATACGTGTTAGGGGTAACGGGTTAAGCCCACGTCTGGCGTATCAGAACGACAATCGGCCGCGATGCAAGCCAGAGCTGGCTCACATGCACGGATGCACCTCCCCCTTTTTACAAAGACAATTCTTTTGGAGATCGCAGGCTTTCATTATCGCGTATTTTGGCTCATTCGCACAGGGAAAGGAAGGGGGTGGGGAAGGCCGTTCGTGATTATCATGTTGCTCCAATTTCGGATGCGATGATCACGTCTGGCGGGCTTCGTGTCCGAGGCGTCCCAAATCTTTCTGCACCGCCGCGCCGTAGGGTGTGTGGGCGAAGCGTTCGGCGGTCGCCTGCCAGTAGGGGAGGCCGTCGCGCAGCAAGGCCTCCTCGGGGCGCGGGCCGGTTCCCATCCGCCACAACAGTAGTGCGTTCATGAATTGGCGATGCGGCTCCTGTTCGAGCTGGCTTGCCTCGTGGAGCGCCGTTTTGGCCGCTTCCGTGTCTCCGGCGTGATACAACGCTTCGGCCAGATCGGAGCGGATGACGGGCGGTGCGCCTGCGTCGAGCGCTTCTCGGAGTGTCGCCGCCGCTTCGGCATAATTTCCCTTCGATAGCAGCGTTCGGCCAAGCCCGTAGAGCGGGAAGTGGTCGCCGGGCGCTTTGGCCAGCGCTTCGCGGAGCGCGGTTTCGCTTTCATCGAGGCGGCCAAGCTGGCGGTAGGTGTTGCCAAGCAGGGTCAGTTCTTTTGCATTCGCGGCCTTACGTTCCTGTTCCAGCACGCGGAGCGCTGCTTCGAATTCGCCTTTGAGGTAGTGGCGTTGCGCCTGCGTGAACGGCGTTACGAGATCGCGGTTGGCCCACAGTACGACGAGCTGCAGCACCAGTAGCAGCCCGACCACGCCGATGATGGCGGGCAGGCGCAGTTCCGGGGGGCCAAGACCGGCGAGCAGAATGACCAGCGCCAGCAGCACCAGCGCGGTCACGACGGCGATCTGTGCCGGGCGTTCCCAGACGCGGAAGCGCTCAATCAGGCTGCGGGTAAAGAAGCCCATCGCATTTAACCGAGATTGCCCGCGTCGGCGTCGGCCAGCGCCTGCTCGATGGCGGCGATTTCGTAGCGCAGCGCCTGCCCATAAGCCGTGCCTTCGAGCGCGCGCAAACCCGCTTTCCAGGTCGCCAGCCCGTCGCGGGCGCTCATCATACGGGCGGTGGCGCGTACGGCCTGTTTCGTCTTTCCCTGCGCCTGATAGGCTTGCGCGAGGTGATAAAAGACGCGCACACAGTAGGCGGCGGGCATGGCATGAGCGGCGGCCTGCTCGAACGATTCGATTGCGGCTTCCGTATCTCCGGCGAAGCGCTGGACGAAGCCGAGTTCCGCCCAGATGATCGGCTGGTCGGGCGCAAGCTCCGCCGCCCGCTTGAGCGCGTTCGCCGCTTCTTCATAGGATGCCTGCAGGCGGTAGCCGTTAGCGAGCGTGATGTAGGAGTCGGGATCGTTGGGATACAGGGCGACGGCGCGGTCGGCGGCGGCTTGTGCCTTCGCCAATTGGCCGCTGTAGGCATAGGCGCTGGTCAGCAGCATCAGGACTTCGGCTGTTTCTTTGCCTTCCTTGATCGAGCGTTCCAGCAGCGGGATTGCGTCGCGGAAACGGAAGGCTTCGATCAGCCGGTAGGCATCGCCGTAACCGGAACCCTGCTCGCGCGACTGGCGGGCGAGAGCGACGCCGACAAACGCGAACACGACCAGAAACATGAGCGCCGCAAGGCACAGGCCGCCCAGAGCAATCGCTACCGGGGTCGACAAACCCTCTACCGGGGTCGGGCGATTACGCGCGTCGACATACTCGACGATGATGCCGCCGATGAACACGACGATACCGATAAACGCCAGCACCAGCGACACATAAATGATGAGAAACCGCTGCCAGCGGCTCATGCGGGTGCTCCACTCGCCAGTTGCTCGACCGTCATCTCGTCCTGCGCCAGCGCCTGAGCCGTGCGAATGTCGTCGCCCAGCGCCGCTCGTAGCGTGGCCGCCTGATCGCTACCGAGGAGCGTGTTCCATTCTTTCAGCGCGCCCCGCTCGGCCTTGAGCGCGGCGACTTCCCGACGCGCCGATTCCAGATCGCCCAGCCGGGCATAGGCGCGGGCGAGATACAGCCGCACGAGCAGGCGATGGCGTTTCTCCGGAACGCGCAGCCGTAGCGCCTGCTGCAAATGCTCAATCGCTTCGTTCGACAGGCCAAGGCGGTCTTCGATCATACCCAGATTATAGGCGGCAACCCATTCGCCCGGCGCGAGCGCATAGGCTTTCAACGCGGCCTCGCGCGCGGCGTCATACCGGCCCGATTGCAGGTTGACTTCCGCCAGCCCATTGTAGGCCACTGCCGAATCCGGTTCCAGTTTGACCATCTGCTCGTAATCGCGGCGGGCGCGGTCGAGCTTGCCCCAGACACGCAGGATCTCGGCGCGAAAGCGGTAGTGCTGGCCCTCGTTGGGCTCCGCCTTGATGACGTCGTCCATGATCCTTACGGCATCGGCAAACTCGTTTTTACGCAGGTGTTTAACCGCCTTCTGGTATTCCATCTTACCGCGCGGGCGGAAGATGATCAGCCCGGCGATGATCCAGCCGAGCGCACCTCCTGCGAAGATGGCCTGATACTCCGGCAGAAAGAGCATGCCGATGATCAGCGCACCGATGGCAGGCAGCAGGATCGCCAGCCAGCGCCCGCGCTCTTCGCGCTCAAGACGGGTGAAGATGATGATTGCTGCGCCGACGAAAAAGATGAGCACCAGCAACGTCTGAACCTGCGGCACCCAGTCTTCTTCGAAGGCGTTGAGGATCAGGCTAATGAGGCCGGTGCCAGCCAGCAGGTAGAAGAGCGCCTGAACGCGCACCGGGCCGAGATACCGGGCGAAGCGACCAATCATGCGGAGCGCTCCGGTCGGTGAGTGTATTCGGTCAAGCGGGCGCTCTGGCCGCTGGAGCTTTCCCAGTAGACGGGAATCCAGCGCGCGTTCAGCCAGCACCGTATCGCTTCGCCGTCTGGCCTGCCGATGCGGAAACCCTGCGACTCTCCGGCGTCCGCGGTCGTCACGGGGACGGGCTGGCCCAGCGGCTCGACGCTCGCCGTCGAAATATGGCCGCCGTGGAGAACGCCGCTGGCCGGATCTAAGCCGGCCTCAAAAATCTCGACGCTTCCGGCCTGCCGGGGCAGGTTTTGCAGAAACCAGTAACGGGCCACCAGCGCCGGGCTGGCGACTTCAAACGGGCCGGTGGCGGCGACGCGGATAACGGCCTGTGGTTCGCCATCGACGCGCGGGCTGATCTCCGCTCCTTCTGGGCTGAAAACGAATTTGGCTTCGGTTTTCACGGTATGGCCGAGGGCCAGCAGGTCGAAGCGCTCGATGCGCCAATGCCCGCCGGTTTCGACAGCCAGCCCTTCAAAGAGCCAGTCGATGCTGCTGTCGGTCCGGCCATCATAGTCGGCGCGAATCGTCAGCGAACCCGCGCCCGGCTCGTGCAACGTCCAGCGCTCGACATCGCCAGCTGGCGTGTCACCGTTGTAATAGGTATATGTGCCGCTGGCGACAAAACGCTCGTGAAAAGAGACCGGGTGAAGCTGGCGCATAAGTCTAAGGCCCGGTTGGGTCCAGTTCGACATAAATTCGCTTGTTGATGCCGCCCTTGCTCTTGTAGTCGGTAATACGAATCCGGCCAACTTCGCGCGTATTGGCGACATGCGTGCCGCCATCGGCTTGCAAATCAAGTCCGACAATTTCGACTGTGCGGACTTCCTGTATGCCTTCCGGCAGCAGGTTGATTTTGGTGCGAATGAGGTCGGGAATCTGGAAAGCCGTTTCGCGCGGCAGGATTTGCACACGCACCTCGCGGGCGGCATCCACTTCCGCGTTGATGCGTTCCTCGATTTCCGACACCAGTTCCTTCTGCAAGCGCTCGAATTCAAAATCCATGCGGCCTTTAAGCGGTTCCATGTTGCCGCCGGTCACGCTAGCGCCATAGTCGCGCCAGACCACGCCGCAGAGGATATGCATGGCTGTGTGGGTTCGCATGAGGCTGTAACGGCGCGACCAGTCGAGGACGCCCTCAACTTCCTCGCCTACCTGGGGCAGGTCATCGCCGCCGATCACGTGCAGATTGCCGCGTTCGACTTTGATGACCGGATAGACGCGGTCGCCTGCCTGAAGCACACCGACATCGTGGGGCTGCCCACCGCCGCCCGGATAAAAGGCCGTACGGTTCAGGCGCACGCTGCGCGTCGCCGGATCGACTTCGGTGACGATGGCGGGGAATTTGTTGATGTAGCTATCCGTCTGGTAGAGCAGTTCGGTCATGGTGCGTTATCTTCCTGATCGAGATCGGCGCGCATTCGCAGCATCACTTCGCGCCCGCCTAGCGCCTTCCAGAACTGCACGCCGGCTTGGTTGTGCGCGGCGACATGCCACTCAAAATAATTCAAATTGCGCGCTTTGAACCACTCGGCCAGCGCGTTCACCAGCGCGCGCCCGACACCAAAGCGGCGATAGCCTTCTTCGACATATATGTCGGCGAGAAAACCGCTCGGCTCCTGCTGAAACATCTCCGGCGGGAAGTCTACGACCACGCCCAGCACATAGCCGATCAGTTTTCCATCTCCTTCGGCTACATAGGTACAGGTGTGGCTATCGTCGATGCGCTCGGCCAGACTGCGGGCATAACGCTGCGGCCCGTCCTCGGTGGCAGGCGGCAGGTCAGGGTCGAGCTTACGATGGTATTCAACCAGCCGCGACCACATCTCGGCTATTGTCTTGGTGTCCTCGACCGTGGCGGGGCGAATTAGAACTTCATCCACAGACCATCCATCCATTCTCGCGCGCCCAGCGACCGCCAGAAGGCTTGGGCAACGGCGTCGCGTCTGGGCGCGTTTACAAGCATCTCGTGTACGTTCTGTTCCGCCAGCCAGCTCTGCGCCGCCTGAACCAGCCTGCGCGCCACGCCGGGCCGGTAGCGGTGAGCGTCGACGGCGATATCGGCGATCACGCCGCGCTTTTCCGGCAGTAGGCCGGGCGGTCCCGGTTCCACCCGCGCTACGATGTATCCCGCTACCTCGCCATCGTCATCGGCGATCAGCAGCGCAACCAGCGGTTGCTCCAGCCACGCGCAGGCGGCGGCCATCCAGCGTTCATGAGCGTTCTCGGCCATCCGAACACGCGGGTCAGCCTGCTGGAGCAGCACGGTCTTTTCATACCACAGTTGCGCGAGATGGGAGACGTCAGCGGGCGTCGCTGAGCGAACAATCAGAGCGCACATGATAAACGATGAGCCTCTAGCGACCGGCGGTTGGCTCAGGGCTGCGTCTACTTCCGCGACAGTGCGATCTGGGCCTGAAGTGGGTCGCGCGACTCGCTGTTGCCAACCGGCGGTGATCGTAAAGTGAGCGGAAAGCATAGCACCGCGCATATTGCAGCGCAAGCGTGCGCCCCGGTCTGCCGGGGGTGTGTTGTCTTTATGCAACGCCCCGGCTACAATCACGCTACTCGCCTTGCTGGAAGATCGTGGAAGATATCCATGGCAACGTATTCGACACAAAACGAAAGTCTGCTTGGACGGGCATGGGCCAATCATCGTGAAGGCCGTCATGAGGCCGCCGTGGCCGATTTCGACCGTATCCTGCGCGATGCCCCCAATGACATCGACGCCAATTTTGGCCTTGGGCTGGCCCAGAAGGCACTGGGCCGCTACGAACAGGCAATCGCTTCGTTCGAAAAGACCAAAGAGGAACTGGCCAAAAAGCTCAAGGACGAACCGGGAGATGACCGCTGGGAAATGCTGACACGCATGTGCGACCAGCGTATCGCCGAGATACGAGCGCTTCAGGGGCAATAGACGCCATGAACCGCCGCGAGCGTTTGGAAAAGACGATTGCCGGCGAAGAAACGGATCGTACGCCTGTTGGACTGTGGCGGCATTTCCCCGGTGACGACCAGCGCGTCGCCGACTTTGCCCGGTCGGTTGTCGAGTTCCAGCGCACATACGACTGGGATTTCGTGAAGGTGACGCCTGCCAGCAGTTACAGTGTCATCGACTATGGCGTTCAGGATCAGTGGGAAGGCAACTGCGAAGGAACACGCACCTACACGCGGCGTGCGGTCACCCGGTCGCTCGACTGGACATCGCTGCGCCCGCTCGATCCGTCGCGGGGCGAGTTAGGCAAGCAGGTTGACGCGCTGCGCCTGATCGCCGAAGGGCTGGACGACGACACGCCGATCCTGATGACCATCTTCAGCCCGCTGGTGCAGGCCAAGCACATCGCCGGGCAGGACATGCTGATACGCCACATGCGGATGCAGCCCGACCGGCTGCGCAGCGGCCTGAGCGTGATTACCGAGAGCACGCTTCGGTTTATCGACGCGCTGCGCCGTGTTCCTATAGCCGGCATTTTCTACGCCGTCCAACACGCCAGCTACAGCGTCATGTCCGAGGCTGAGTACCGCGAGTTTGGCCTACCGTATGACCGGCGTATCCTCGATACCCTGCCGGAGCGCTGGTGGTTTAACATGCTGCACCTGCATGGGGATGCCCCCATGTTCGGGTTGATCAACGAGTTTCGCGTCCATGCCGTCAACTGGCATGACAGAGGAACCGAACCAGGGCTGAGTCAAGCCCGGTTGATGTTCGATGGCGCGCTTTGCGGCGGTCTGTCTTCGGAGGCACACGTTCACCTCGGAACGCCGACGACCATTCGCGATGCGGCGCGGGACGCCATCGCGCAGCTTAACGGGAAACGGCTGATTCTCTCGGCGGGCTGCGTCGTGCCGGTCACATCGCCATGGTCGAACCTGCGCGCCGTACGCGCCGCAGTCGAGCCGTTAGCATAGGAGCAGGCGCGATGCCGATCCGCGTCATTGCCGGAAGCGCCAAGGGGCGGCGGCTGAAAATGGTGCCGGGCGATACCGTACGCCCGATTATGGATCGCGTCAAAGAGGCGCTGTTCAGCATTATCGGGCGGGATATTCTGGGTGCGACGGTGCTGGATCTGTTTGCCGGGACCGGCAGCGTGGGCATCGAAGCTTTGAGCCGGGGCGCGGCGAGCGTGACATTCGTTGATCTGGATCGCAAGGCTATCCAGACGATCAGGGACAATCTTGAGCTGACGCGGCTTGCCGATAGGGCCATTGTCCGCCGGGCCAATGCGTTTGATCTATTGAAGAATCCGCCTGATCGACCGTATGATCTGATCTATGTCGCGCCGCCGCAGTACAAGCGGTTGTGGGTAGACACACTGCTGGCGCTGGAGGAAAATCCGGCCTGGATACCGGCAGGTGTTTCCGTGATCGTGCAGATCGATCCGGCTGAGGCCGAGGATGTTCCGCTCACGCGTTTGCGGCTTGTCGACGAACGGCGCTATGGCAAGACGCTGCTGCGGTTTTATATCGCCGAAGATGTTTCCAATGGGGAAGTGACGGATTAAGGTGCCATCCGTGGTAGATCAGCAAAGACTCGAGCAAATCACTGAAGATCTCGTCCAGTTGTACGAAGTCCATGGGCCGCCCGTCCCCATCGAGAGTATGCTTCAGCGCCCGCCGCATGAGATGTGGGAGGAACTGGATATCAACAATCTTTCCGGCAGCTTCATCTCCATCGGCGACAGATATGCGCCACGTATGTCTCTGGCCCGGCTTTTCGCGCGGCAGATCGCGTCCAGCGAATGGGGCAGCAAGCAAGCGCTGTCGAGTTTGGTCCACGACGAAGAGGCGATCCATGCCTTCGCGCGCATGCTGGTCATGCCGGCCAGCCTGATACGCTCGTTGAGCGAAGGCGCGCGCCGCCGAGATACAAACAAGCGCCTTTTCAACGTGCCGGGGGCGGAGCGCTGCCAGCGCCTTAGGAAACCGGCCTGTTGAAACCA
>QGUR01000499.1 GCA_003242205.1 Chloroflexota bacterium
CGGCGGCCTACCGTCCGCGGGGGCGGCGACGCGCCGCAGCAAGTGACGTGGGGGCTGTCCCCGCGCAGCCGCACGACCTACTGGCGGGTAAGCGAGGGGACGCAATGGTCCGACGGCGGCCGCCTCGACGTCAGCGCCCGCCTGATGCTGTAGCCGCCCCCGACTGACAGAGCCACCGCGTTCGCCTCCCCTTATCGCGGTTATCCCGGCGAAACGTTCGGGCTGAGGGAGAGGACGAACGCCCATACAGAAAGGAGCGCACGGTGCCGAACTGGCATGGCACGCCCGACTGGGAACCCGGGCAACTGGTGACGGCGGCGGACCTCAACGCGCAAATCCGCGACAACGTTGGCTATTTGTTCGCGCGGCCCATCGCCGCCGTGACGGCGGACGAGAACAGCGACTTCACCACCACCGCGACGGACTTTGTCGACATCGACGCCGGCTTCAGCGTTTTGCTGGCGCTCGAAGGCAGCCGGGCGCGCGTCCATTTTCACGGCGTCCTGTTCCTGCAAGGTTCCAGCGCCGGCACGCAGCGCGCGTTCTTCGATGTGGCGGTCGATGGCGTCCGTCAGGCCGGAGATGACGGCATTTGCTTCGTCGAAACGGTGAACAACGGCGTTCGCCACGTTTCGTTCACGCGGCTGATCACCGGCCTGACGCCGGGCACGCACACCTTTCGCCCGCAGTGGAAATGTTACGCCTCGGCGGGCACGCCGTCCGTGACGATGTACGCCGGGGCCGGAACGCCGCAGGCCAACGTTCACCCGCAATTTATCGTCGAGGAGTGCTGAGCGTGTACGAACTGGTTCTGGAACGCAGCGACGCCAATCTATCCGCGCTGGATGCCGAACTGCGCGCGGCGCTGGGCGACGTTTATACCGGGCTGTCGCGGGCCAAAGGGCGGCTGCGCGTGCATTTCCGGCGTCCGCCGCGGCCCGACGAGGAAGAACGCGCGCGGTACAGCGTCACCGCGCATGACCCGTCCGTCCTTACGAATGAACAACTGGCCCGGCGCGCCCTGCTCGACCGGCTGAAGCATCTGGAAGCCGCCGTTCATGCGCTCGATCTGTCCGAACCGTTGCCGCCCGCGGCGCTGGAGCAGGCCGTGCGCTGGCTTCTGCTGCGGGAAAGCGTCCGTAGCGGATAGCAGGAGGAAATCAGATGAGCGAACAGGAAGCATTCTGGCAGGCCCTGATCGTCATCGCCGGCGCTGCCAGCGCGGTGGTGACGTCGACCGTTGGGGCGCGCGCCTATGCCTGGAAGCGCGACGCCGATCGCAAGCTGCTGGAAATCAGGCAGCAGGCCAGCGAGGCGAAACAGCAGGCGGAGCAGGTATCGGCGCTCACCGTCGCCATCGCGCGGCTGGCCGATAACTGGAACCGCAGCGACGAACGCGCCGCCGAAGAACGGCGGCGCTTTACCGAAGTTCTGGCTGCCAGCGCCGAAACCGAACGCCGGCTGACGCAGGCGGTCGAGGCCAACAGCGAAGGCCTGCTGGCGACCCGCGCCGCCGTCGAAGCGCTGGCGCGCAACCTGCACGACAGCCTGCAGCCGCTGCACGCGCTGCTGGCCGACCTGCGCGCCGCGCCGCCCGCCGGGAGGAACAGGCGCGCTGTTCGTCGGGCCACGCCTGTATCCCCTCACGCCGAATAGGAGGACGTCATGCACAAAACCCTGATCCCGCTGCTCCTGATCGGGCTGGCCGCCCTGCTGCTGGCCACCGTCGCCTTCGCGCAGGAGGCAACGCCCGAACCGCTTCCAGCCGAACCGGCCCCCGGCATCGACTGGGGCGCGTGGCTCGACCGCCTCCAGACGGCTGCGAGCATCAGCTTCATCATCGGCGGGCTGCTGGGCGCGGCGGCGGGCGGCGGCTCGGCACTCATGATCCTGTCGCGCATCGACAAACAGACGAAAGACCAGACCGAGCGCCTGTTTGAAAGTCTCTCGCCGGAATGGCAGGCGACCATTGTTCGCGTGGTCGAATCGGCGGAAGAGGCGGGTTGGACGGCGGGGGGAGGGGGGCGGGGCCTGCAGGAAGGTAACAAAGGGCAGGCCCACACGGTATAGACGGGGCGGGACACGCCCGGTCTGGAAAAAACCCGGCAAAACAAACAGCGGTAGCCCGT
>QGUR01000212.1 GCA_003242205.1 Chloroflexota bacterium
CGAGCTGAATACGAAGGCCGTCGAAGACCCGACTGCGAACATGACCGCCGAGGAAGCGCTGCACTGGCAGATTGTCCACCGCAAGAAGGAAGGCGTCGAAGCGCTGATCGATGACTGCCTGACGCGGCAGGACGCGGTTGGCGTGCTCAATAACGTGCTGCTTCCGGCGATGAAAGAAGTGGGCGACAAATTCGGCGCGGGCGAGCTGATCCTGCCGTTCGTGCTCCAGAGCGCCGAGGTGATGAAAAAGGCGGTCGCCTACCTTGAGCAGTTCATGGACAAGGTCGAAGGCGCGTCCAAAGGCACGGTCGTCCTCGCCACCGTTTACGGCGACGTCCACGACATCGGCAAGAACCTCGTCAAGACGATCCTGAGTAACAACGGCTATACCGTGCATGACCTCGGCAAACAGGTTCCCGCCAACGTCATCATCGAAAAAGCGGTTGAGTACAGGGCCGACGCCATTGGCCTGAGCGCGCTGCTGGTTAGCACGTCGAAGCAGATGCCGATCGTCGTCAACGAACTGGCGCGGCGCGGGCTGGAAGTGCCGGTGCTGGTCGGCGGGGCGGCCATCAACCGCAAATTCGGGCGGCGCATCCTGTTCCTTGAGGACAGCGGCGAACCGTATGCGCCCGGCGTCTTTTACTGCAAGGACGCCTTCGAAGGGCTGTCCGTCATGGATAAGCTGATCGACCCGCAGGCCCGCGAGGCGTTGCTGGCGCAGATCGTCGAGGAAGCCTATGCGGAACTCGGCAAGCCCAAACCCGTGACGCGCAAGCGCGAGCGCGGTCAGAGCAGCATCCCGCCCGCGCCGCATATCCCGAAGCCGCCGTTCTGGGGCGCGCGCACGATCTCCTACATGCCGCTGGAGATTGTGCTCAAATATCTGCACAAGCCGGAGTTGTTCCGGCTGTCGTGGGGCGCGGGCAATACACACGGCGAGGACTGGAAGCGCCTGCAGGCGGAATACGAAGCGCGGCTCGACCGCATGACGCGCGAGGCGCTGCGTAACAAGACACTCCAGCCGCAGGCGGTCTACGGTTTCTTCCCGGCCAACCGCGACGGCGACGACCTGATTATCTGGGATATTGAGCCGTTCCAGCGCGGCGACGAACAGCCCGAACTGCGCGAGGTTGTGCGTTTCGCCTTCCCGCGGCAGGACTTCGGCGAGCATTTGTGCCTGAGCGACTACTTCGCGCCCATGGACAGCGGGCAGGTCGATACGGTGGCGCTCCAAATCGTGACCGTTGGCCGGGCCGCCAGTCAGGAAACCGAGCGGTTGCAGAACGCGGGCGATTACAGCGAGGCGTATTTCCTGCACGGCCTGTCGGTACAGGCGGCGGAAGCGACCGCCAACTACGTCAACCAGCAGGTGGTGAACAAGCAGCTTGGCCTGCCGCCGGCGCAGGGCAAGCGCTATAGCTGGGGCTATCCGGCCTGCCCCGATCTGGCGCAGCACCAGCTGGTTCTCCAGTTGTTGCCGCAGGCGGCGACCGAGTTGGGGCTTGAACTGACCGCGTCGTTCCAGTGGATTCCCGAACAGACCACGGCGGCGATTGTCGTTCACCATCCAGACGCCAAATACTACAGTGTCGGCGTGGACCGTCTGGAGCAGATTCTGGAGGCCTGAGCGATCAGCCGGCAGGCTGAGGCAGACTGAATAACCGGAGGCTTTCATGATAAGGCCGCCGTATGGAAAGAACGTATGCAACGCAGAAACAGAATTCGGCTTGGTGGTTATGGCGGCTGTTTGCTGCTGATCGTCATCATGTTTGCGTGTATCGGTGTGACCGTCTTTACGCTTGACCAGTTGTGTTATTCGACGTTGAGCCAGCGGCTGCCGCTGTATCCGAACGCCGAAATCACAGTCCAGCGCTACAACATGTTTCGGCCTCGTGGCATGGGGGAGACTTACATTGAACTCGTCTCGCCCGACGACCCGGATACCGTATCGCGCTGGTATGGCTCGACCGCCGGGCGTTACTCGCGGGAGGCGGTGCGTACCAACGATTTCACCTACCGGCTGGCCACAGCCGAACGTGCTATTGGCTGGACGGAAGACCGCACGGGTTCGTTGATTCAGCTTTATGGAACCTGCGCGCAGTAGGCCGGCAGCGAGCGATGCTGCTTTTCAGGAGAGAGAAAGTTGAAAACGCCTTTTCTGGAACGACTTGCAGCGCCTGACCCGCTGCTGGCCGATGGCGCGATGGGCACCATGCTGTACGCGCGCGGCGTTCCGCTCGATGCCTGCTTCGACCACCTGAATCTGACGCGCCCCGAACTGGTGCGCGAGATTCACGAAGCCTATGTCCGGGCGGGCGCTGAACTGCTGGAGACCAACACCTTTGCCGCCAACCGCTTCAAGCTGCAGGAATGGGGGCTGGAAGACGAGGTGCGCGCCATCAACATGGCCGCGGTCAGGCTGGCGCGTGAAGCCGCAGCGACCGCCGGGCGCGAGGTGTATGTCGCCGGTTCCATTGGCCCGCTGGGCGTCGGCATTCAGCCTTACGGACGCACGCGCCGCGAAGACGCCCGCGAAGCTTTTGCCGAACAGATACTCGCGCTGGCTGAAGCGGGCGTCGACCTGCTGTTGATGGAGACTTTCACGGCGCTGGCCGAAGCAGAAGAAGCGCTGGCAGCGGCGCGTGAAGTCGCGCCTCATCTGCCGGTCGTGACCCAGATGACCTTCGCGCCTGACGACCATACGCTGCTGGGCGATCTGCCCGGTAACGTCGCCCGCGCGCTGCACGAGGCGGGCGCGGATGTGATCGGCGTCAATTGCAGCGGCGGGCCGGAACAGATTTCGCGCGTGCTTCAGGCCATGCGTCAGGCGGTTCCCGAAGCGCGCTGCTCGGCCATGCCCAACGCCGGCTTTCCGCAGATCGTCGGCGGGCGCACGCTCTATACCGCGACCGAAGGCTATTTCGCCGATTACGCGCTGACCTTCAAGGCGATGGGCGCGCGGATCATCGGCGGCTGCTGCGGCACGACTCCGGCGCACATCGCTGCCATGCGCGCCGCGCTCGACGATCCGAGCCGCCCGCTGCCGCAGATTCACGTCTTTGAACCGGCGCATGAAGTGGACAGCGCCTCGCCGGAACGCCCGACCGAGATGGCGCGCAGGCTGGCGGAGGGGAAATTCATCATCAGCGTCGAGATGAAACCGCCGCGCAGCTACAGCCTCAACCGGCTGCTTGCCTCGGCCCAGTTGCTTCAAGACGCAGGCGCGGATGTAGTCAACGTCGCCGACAGCCCGACAGCGCGCATGCGGATGAGTCCATGGGCGGTGTGCCACCTGTTGCAGTCGCGTCTGGGCATGGAAACGGTGCTGCATTTCCCCACCCGGGGCCGGAACCTGCTGCGTATTCAGGGCGACCTGCTGGGCGCGCATGCGCTTGGCCTGCGTAACATCTTCGTCTGCATGGGCGACCCGACGCGCATCGGCGACTATCCTAACGCCATGGATCAGTACGACATCGTGCCGACCGGGCTGATCCGGCTCATCCAGCAGCGGCTCAATCAGGGTGTCGATCAGGCGGGCAACAGCATCGGCCAGCCGACGACGTTTAACGTCGGCTGCGCGCTCAACATGGGCGCGGCCAATCTCGATAAAGAGATCGAACTGCTGCGTAAGAAGATCGACGCCGGGGCGAATTTCGCGCTGGGGCAGGCGGTTTTCGACCCGCGCGTCGTCGAGCGCTTCCACCGCCGCTACGAAGAGCTGATGGCCGAACCGCTCCGGTTGCCCGTGCTGATGGCGATCATGCCGCTTTACAGCTTCAAACATGCCCTGTTCCTGCACAACGAGGTTCCGGGCATTCACATCCCCGAAACGATCCTCGCGCGCATTGAAGCCGCCGACGACCCGCCGCAGGAAGGCGTGCGTATCGCTCAGGAACTGCTGCGCGATATGAAGGACATGGTGCAGGGCGCGTACATCATTCCGGCCTTCGGCTATTACAACCTCGCCGCTCAGGTGATGGACGTCGTCGCCACGCCGGGAGCCTAAACCCTAAAAAACATGCAAATTCGACTCCCACAGGCCGGGTAACTCTGCACCCGGCCTTTTGGTTTGTTGCCTCCGCACGCATTTCATGCGATAATTTGTATAGATAGACCAAATAGAAGCGGGTTTCGATCGTGCAGAATACCCAATTTGAACTATGTCGGGCCGCGTTTGCGGCATCACAGTACGCGACAACGCGGCCAGTTTGGGCCGCGTTTTGATTTGTCCTGAGAGTGAACTGGAGCCGATGATGTGGACTATCTGGCTTGACTGGTATGGCTTTACAGGCGTTCAGGCTGAGTGGCGACGCGCGGCACAGCGCGAGCGTCTGGTCAGGGAGGCGCTGGGAAATCCCCGGTTCTACCTGCCGGGCGACGTGCAACTGCTGGTTGAGGGTGTCAGGAGGCTTGTCGCCTGGATCGCAGCCCTCCTGTCCCCTTCGCGTCCCGACACAGGCGAGTCGCATTCGCCGTATCAACCGCGCAAACGACACGTATAGCCTATCGACGCCATTTTGATTGATCAGGGCTGCCTGCGAGGGTGGCCCTTAATTTATTCGCGGCATATGGATCGCCGGAAACTGGACGTTTTCGGCCGAACGGCCGGAGTAATCGTGTGCGCCTTGCGTCACGACTTCCATAACAGACCGTATAACCGAGGGTTTACGTCCTTCACTTCTGGCGGGTAAACTAGCGCGCTGCCTGATTTGAAGCTAAACAAGGGGGACTATGGCAGACGCGCTAGTGCCGATCGCTGACAATGTCTGGATTTTTCCCACCGCGGGCGTTGCCGAGCGTGTTGAGCCGAACGTCGGTGTGATCCAGACAGCGGTGGGTACGGTTCTCGTCGACGCGGGCAACAGCCCGCGCCATGCCCGGCGCATCGCCCGCGCGCTGGAAGAAGCGGGCGCGCCTCCGGTTTCTCACATCATTTACACGCACCACCACTGGGATCATGTCTACGGCGCGCAGGTCTTTTCGGCGACGATTGTCGCCCATGAGTTGTGCCGCGAGTTGCTGGCCGAGCGAGCAGCCCTGCCCTGGAGCGCGACCTTCATCGAAGAAGAGAGCCGCCGTAACCCGGCCTACGAGCAGGTATACCGCAACATGAATCGCGCCGTCGGCGACTGGAGCGGCTTTCGCATCTGCCTGCCCACGTTTGCGTTTGGCGGGCAAATGACGCTTTACCTCGATGGCGCGACGCTCGATCTCGAACACGTCGGCGGGCAGCACGCCGCCGACTCGATTGTCGTCAAGCTGCGTGAAGCTGGCATCGCCTTCCTCGGAGACTGTTTCTACCCGCCGCCAATGCAGCCCGCGCCCGAACCCGGCTATGATCGCGCGCTGCTGGCGCGGCTGCTCGACGACACCAGCCTGCACACGTTTATCGACGGGCACGGCAGCAGGCCGCGCACGCGCGATGAAGTCGCCGCTTTCGTCGCGTCAGGCTGACGGCCAGCTTTCTTCGATGCTGTCATACATGATGGTCAGCACTTCTTCGACCAGCTCGCTCGAAGCGGTATTGAATTCGGAATAGCTGACCTCGATGATGTACGCGCCGTTGACAGTCCAGCGGCGTGTTTCGACGCCGTCGTCGATGGCGACGATGGAGAGTTGCCGTGTTGGCCGCACGATGTCCTCGCGCGCTTTTGCGGTTTCCTGGAGCCAGCGATTGAAGGCGTTGTTGGGATCGCGCTGCACCATCTTGGCGATTTTGAACGGTTCGCGCGCCAGCCTGTTCGTGGTGGACTTGATATCGAGCTTGAACGGCGTCAGGCCGCTGACGCGGAAGATGCCGGTGACGCGCTCGCCTTCGATCTCGACCGCGAATTCGTGCGCGCTCAGGCTGTCCAGTTCTGCTCCAGACGGCGATGCCTGCGAGATTAATTCGTGGGACATGGAGCACATCTCCTGCAAATAGAGGTTGCCGTTACACACAGCAAGTATAACGCGCCGGCGGGCAACCGTTGTTGTTGCCGCTTTCGTCACGGGTCTATAATCGTTTCATCCCGGTTTGGATGAGAAGCGATTTATTGCGATGCGATTTTGCCTGATTTTGTTAGCGGTCCTCGTTAGTGTCTCAGCCTGCCAACCGGCCGAACCGCCCGCGGCGGCGGCCGTTGTCATCCCGACCACCGCATCCCTTCCCACAGGCAATGAGCCGCAACTTGCCGATGCCGAGCCGGTCGCCCGCAGCTTCCTCGAAAGCTGGCGGTTGAACGACTATGCGGCCATGTATGACCTGATCACGTTCAACAGTCAGGAAGCGACGCCGCTGAGCGCCTTCACCGCGCTTTACGAACAGGCGCACGCCACCATGACTCTGGACGCGCTGGAATATCAGGGCAATGCCATGAGCATGGAAGGCGACGTCGCCATCTTCAACTATGACGTGACCTTCAAAACGCGGGTGCTCGGTGAATTTACCGATAGCAACCGCAACCTGCGCCTTGTCTTCGACCCGCGCGCCGGGGCATGGCGCGTCGCCTGGACTGCGGGCGACATTTTTCGCGAGATGGAAGGCGGCAACCAGCTACGGCTGCGCCCGATCATTCCCCCGCGCGCCAACATTTACGATACGAACGGCGTCACGCTGGCCGATCAGCAGGGGCGTGTGGTTCAGGTCAATGTCGTTCGCGGCGTCATTCCGAACTACGATGCCTGTCTGAGTACGCTGAGCATTGCCCTGAACCGTCCGGTCGTCGAGCTGCAAACGCGGCTGGAATCGCGCCCCGATAACTGGCTGATGGATATGGGCACGATCGACGCGGCCACGTGGGAAAATATGCACGGCCAGCTTGAGGCAATGTGCGCCGCCCAGTTCACGGGGCTGCCGGTGCGTCGTTATGCCAACGGGCCGGTGACGGCGCATATCGTCGGTTATGTCGGCTATCCTGAAGAATCGCAGATCGACGAGTTGCGCGCGGTCGGGTTCGAGCAGGATTCCATTATCGGGCGCAGCGGCATCGAGCGCGCCTGGGATGAAACGCTGCGCGGGCAGCCGGGCGGCGAACTGACGATTGTTACGCCGTCGGGGCAGGTGCTGCGCCAGCTTGCCAGCGCGCGTTCGTCGCCGCCGCAAAGCGTCTGGCTGACGATCGACGCCGACCTGCAGGCGCGTATCACCCGCATTGTAGAGGCGGCCTACGAAGCGAACGCTGCCGGATGGGGCTCCGAGTCCAAGGGCGCGTCTGTTGTCATCATGAACGTCAGGACGGGGCAGATCATCGCCATGGTCAGTTACCCGTCATTCGATAACAATGCCTTTACCACCTTCCCGGAGATGGGCCGCGCCGCCGCTGACGCCTACGTGCGACAGGTGGAACAGGACCCGCGCCAGCCGCAGCTCAACCGGCCCATGCTGGGCGCGTACCCGCTTGGCTCGGTCATGAAGTTGGTGTCGAGCATCGCCGCCGCCAACAGCGGTGTCTATTCGCTGACCGAACGCTACACCTGCACCGGCGTCTGGAGCCGCGACATCACGCGCTATGACTGGCTGGCGGGCGGTCACGGCACGATTACGCTGGCGCAGGCCATCACGCGAAGCTGCAACCCCTATTACTACGAGGTCGGTTATCGTCTGGATAGCGTGGACCCCTATCTGCTGCCAAACTACGCCCGCGAAATGGGTTTGGGGACGCGCACCGGCCTCGAAAATCTGGCCGAAGCCGACGGCCTGGTGGTGGACCCCGACTGGTGGCGGCAGAATCTCGGTCTGGAGTGGAATTTCAGCGAATCGGTGAACATGGCGATCGGTCAGGGTTATCTGCAGGTGACGCCGCTGCAAGTCGTCCGTATGATCGCCACGATTGCCAACGATGGCGTGATGCTCAAGCCACAGTTGGTGAAACAGGTCGGTCTGATCGGCGAGAACCCAAGCTACGTGGCAACCCCGAAAAGGGTGGCCGGGGTGAAGTTGCCCCCCAGAGG
>QGUR01000500.1 GCA_003242205.1 Chloroflexota bacterium
AAATGGACAAGTTGCCTTCGCGCGGCAGGCTTTGCAGCCACCGGCTTTCGGCTTCAGCGCGCCGGTCGAGCCAGATCATCGCCGGCGCAAGCGCTTTGCCTGCGCGGTCAACCGGAATCAGCGTCCAGCCGACACCATCCACGCCGACGCCAGCAATGGCAGATGGCGCGATGCCGCTTGTCGCCAGCGTCTCGCGAGTCGTCGCGCACACCGCGCGCCACCATGCGGAAACATCGATTTCCGCCCACAATGGCTCGGGGCGGCGCAGGTCATAGGCAGCCGACGCCTCCGCGACAACGTTACCGGCATCATCCCATAACGCCGTCTTGGCGCTCGACGTGCCGACGTCAATGGTCAGGAGATAGCGCTGCGCCATGCTTCACGGTGGCGTAATCTCGCCATTGATGTCCCAGAGGTCTTCCCAACTCTGGTTCTCTTTCCAGAGGAACACATGCCCCTTGACCAACCGGCAATTGCGGTCGATCTTGGCAATCGCATCCATGTCCTCCTGTGTCAGCGGCTCGCTGACGGTTGCGCGCAGGTTGGCAAGATACTGCTCCCGCTTGACCGAGAACGGGATCGGTATCTGGCCACGCTGAACCGCCCACTTGATGCAGATGATGGCAGGATGCACGCCGAGGCGCTCGGCAATGCTGACGATCACCGGGTCTTCGATGTCGACCGTATCGCCGGGCGTCCGGTCACGTTCGGGCCGGTTGGGCGCGCCGATCGGGGAAAAGCCAATCGGCACGATGCCGTTGTCCACGACGAACTGAAACAGCTCCGGTTGCTGGAAATGCGGATGCAGTTCCATCTCATTACAGGCGGGCCGGATGCGCGCGTCGCGCAGCAGCAGCTTCAGCTTGGGGATCGTCATGTTGGATGTGCCGATATGGCGAACCAGCCCCATGTCGACCAGCTTTTCAAGCTGTCGCCACGTTTTCATATAGTTTTCGTGAATGTATGGCTTGGCGTTTGGATCACGCGAAGTGATGTCGACTCCAGGGGCATGATAGTTTGGAAACGGCCAGTGAATTAAGTACAGATCGAGATAATCGAGCTGCAAGTCCCGGAGCGACTTTTCAAACGCCGGAATGACATCGCGCTCGTCGTGCTTATCGTTCCACAGCTTCGACGTGATCCAGAGTTCGCTGCGCGGCACGCCTTCCGCCATCACCTCGCGCAACGCCTGCCCGATGAGATGCTCGTTACCGTAAACCGCCGCGCAGTCGATGTGCCGGTAGCCGAGGCGAATCGCGTCTTTCACGGCTTCGGCAATCGTCTCGCCGCTGAAACGGTCGGAACCGAAGGTTCCCAGTCCGATAGCGGGAATCTGCGCGCCGGTGTAGACCGTTCGCTTCGGAACCAGCCGGGGATCGACTCCGTCGCCGGAAATGGTTGTATTTTGAACCTGATCGCTCACAAAAATCCTTTCGTTTGTGTTTTCCTCAACCCGTTTGAACCTCGTGCAACCCGGCAGCGTCCCCACACCCGTCAGGAGCGGGCCGGGCTGTCGAACGGCGCACGATCAATTCGGTCGGCAGCAAAATCTCCTGCGGTTCCTGCGGGCCCTCCCCGAGCAGCCGCTGTAGCAGCAGTTCTGTCGCCTGCCGTCCCATATCGTAGGCCGGCTGGCTCATCACGGTGAAAAACGGCTCGATGACCATCGATTCCGGCACGTCGTCAAAGGTCGCAATCGACACGTCGCACGGCACATTCAGCCCGGCTTCCCGCACCGCCCGCATGGCGCCAATCGCGATGAAATTGTTAGCCGCGAACAGCGCGGTTGGCCGGGGCGTCAGCGCCAGCGCCTGCCGGCACAATTCATACCCACCCCTTACCGAGTAAGACCCGGTGAAAAACGTCAGCACATCTTCCGGCAGACCGGCGCTAGCGACCGCGCGCGCCGCGCCAGCCACGCGATCGGCGGCTGTGGATACCGTCGGCGGGCCGCTCAGCACGGCGATACGCCGGTGTCCCAGCTCAAGTAAATACCCGACCAGCTCATACGCGCCCTGTTCCGAGTCGCAGCGCACGGTGTCGAAAGGCACTCTTTTTCACATTGAACGCTGCGAAGAAATCACCCTGGAAAGATATCGGGGATGTCCGCACATTATAAAAAA
>QGUR01000213.1 GCA_003242205.1 Chloroflexota bacterium
GGGTAGGGAAAATTCCCTGCAGCAACAGCGGGCCGGGCCGGTCGCCTTCGGTGATCGGCAGATGGTTCGCCTCGGCATAAGCCAGCAGGTCGTCGTCCGGCCAGTGTTTGGCGGCGTCGTGAATCCAGCCGGCGAGACGGGCGCGCGCCACGTCGTCCGGCGCGTAGCGTCGCGCCAGCGTTTCGCAGGTTTCGACCACGCCTTCCACATGCCCAAGCCGGTTCGGCGCGATCTTTGCTCTGGCCCAGGCGGCAACGCGCTCTTCGAGTTCCTGGTTATAGGTCGCAATTGCTGAATTCAGGTTCCCGTGCATGGAGTTTTCCCGTCGCTGTGGGGTAGCAGCGCTGAGCGGCTTGTCGGGCGGAATCATCTTCCATGATAGCCAAGCCGGAGAGCGTGGTAAAGGATGACAAAGGCGTATTCAGGGAAGTTTCACATAACCGCGCAGTCTTACGAACGCGACGAACGCCGTTCGGCCCGCAGCAGCGCGATAAAACCCGCGGCGACCACTCCGGCCATGACGCCAAAAGCGATGAATTTGTATAACCTGCTTTCGATGATGAGCGTGAGCATGCCGAAAAAGGCGCAGAAGGCGTAGTAAACGAGCACGATCTGCCGCTGGCTAAGACCCATGTCGAGCAGGCGGAAATGGATGTGGCCCCGGTCGCCGAAGAACGGGCTTTTGCCGTGCGCGATGCGGTTGACCACCTGCCATACGGCGTCCAGCAGCGGCAGGCCCATGACCAGCAGAATCGTCGCCATTTTCGCGCCGCCGATGATGCTGAGCGCGCCCAAAACGTAGCCCAGAAAGTACGCGCCGCCGCCCATGTAGATGCGCGTGGGATAGAAGTTGTGCAGCAGGAAGCCCAGCGACGTGCCCATCAGCGCCAGCGGCAGCAGGCTGACGCTGGTCTGCGGCGGTTCGACCTGAAAGGCGCTGTTGATGAACAGCATGGCTCCGGCGATGAACGCCACGCCCGCCGCCAGCCCGTCCAGCCCGTCCAGCCAGTTGACGGTATTCATCATGCCGATCAGCCAGAAGAACGTGATCGTCACCGTCACGATATACGGCCACGGATCGGTCTGCTGACCGGTAAACGGGTTGTTGAAGAACTCGATGAAAATCTGAAAGACGATGGCGACCGAGGCCGCCAGATATTGCCCCATGAACTGCCAGAACGGCTTGAGGTCGTACCTGTCGTCCAGCAGGCCGAGGATGAACGTGATCAGCGCGCCGATCAGCAGGCCGGTCAGGCGCACGACCTCGTAACGATCCATGCGCGGCACTGGCAGCATTTGCGCGACCAGCACCGCCGGGACGAAGCTGCCGAACAGGACGATGCCGCCGAGCTTGGGCACGCGGCGCAAATCGCCTTCGGTCGTTCGCCGTCCGCCGGGCCGGGCGACGATGCCATAGCGCAGGGCGAGACTGCGCGCGACCGGCACGAGCAACAGCGCTAAACCGAGCGCCAGCGTAAAGACGATGATGTAAGCGGCTGTAGTTGCCAAAACCTGCTCTTTCCCACGCGCCGCAGCAACGAAGGCTATCGCCGTGTAATGGTAGGTGGATTCGGCGCGAATGTCGATAGACGACTTGCTCTGGCACAGCCGCGCTGGAATTCGCGGGCCAAAACCAGTATCCTGAGGGGCATTAACGACGGTCATTCAGGGTTGGATGGATTGCTGGAGGGCGTACCGCTGCGATCCGTCCAGCCTTTCCGAGATCGGGCGGTATTTTTATGTGTGGAATTTGCGGCATGGTGGACGTGGCAGGGCAAGGCCGGGCGTCGTTGGCGGCGGTTCAGGCCATGAGCGCTTTGCTTCGCCACCGCGGCCCCGACGGCGACGGCTTTTACAGCGCCGCCAATGTCGCGCTTGGCATGCGTCGCCTGAGCATCATCGACATCGAAGGCAGCGATCAGCCGCTTTACAACGAGGACCGCAGCATCGCGCTGGTTTTCAACGGCGAGATCTATAACTACCGCGAACTGCGCGACGAGTTGCTGCGCGCCGGTCACACGTTGAGCACCGAGGGCGACGGCGAGACGATCATTCACCTGTACGAGGATTACGGCCTCGATCTGTTCCGGCGTTTGCGCGGCATGTACGCCTTCGCGCTGTGGGACGCAAACCGCGACCGCCTCGTGCTGGCGGTCGATCACATCGGCATGAAGCCGCTCTATCTGGCCGAGCGGGATGGGCAATTGCTGTTCGCCAGCGAGGTCAAGGCGCTGCTGGCCACGGACAGGGTACAGGCGGAGCTTAACCTCGGCGTGGTCGATACCTTTCTCAGCTTCGGCTACATGATCGGCGAGGACACGCTGTTTGCAGGCGTGCGTCGCCTGTCGCCGGGCCACGCGCTGGTGGTGGAAGGCGGCCAGACGCGCCTGCATTGTCACTGGCAGTTTCCCGAACCGGCGGGCGAGAACCCGGCGTCCGAGGATGAGATCATCGCCGAGGCGCGGCGGTTGCTCGAAGAAGCGGTGCATCTGCACCTGCGTAGCGACGTGCCGCTTGGCCTGTTCCTGAGCGGCGGTATCGACTCGGCGGCGGTGCTGGCGCTGATGGCGCGTGAGGCGGGCGGGCGTATCCGCACGTTCACCGTCGGCTATGACACGCCGACGCCCGATAACGAACTGCTGCACGCCCGGCGCATCGCCGGATATTTCCAGACCGACCACCACGAGCGGGTGATTTCCGCCGATGACTGGTGGGACGGCTTCAACCGCTATGTCTATTTCCACGACGAGCCGAACGCCAATCCCAGCGCGGTCTCGCTGCTGCTGCTGAGCGAGCTGACCGCGCAGCATGTGAAAGTCGTGTTGACCGGGCTGGGCGGCGATGAGCTGTTCGGCGGCTACGCGCACCATCGCAGTATTCCGTGGGCGCTGGCGGCGCACGAGCGCTGGCGCTGGCTTTCGCCGCTGGAACCGTCACTGGCGGCGCTGGAGCGCTTTTATCCGGCTTTCCGGCGGTATCGCTATATCGGCGCGCTACCGACGTATCTGCCGCGTTTGCGTCAGGCGCTGCTGCCGCGCGAAGACGGCCTGCTGCGTATGCAGTCGTTCGACGGAGTGGTTTTCAGCGATAGCCTGCGCGTGCGGCTGTATGGCGAGGCGCTGATGTCAGCCTGGCGCGCCGAGCAGCACAAGGAGCGCGTTTACCGCGACATTCTGGAGCGTAGCTGGCGTAGCGATCCGTTTAATACGGCGCAGGCGCTGGTCATCAATACGTGGCTGGCGGGCAACGCTTTGCTGTCACAGGACAAGACGGCGATGGCGCACTCGCTGGAGGCGCGCGTGCCCTATTTCGACCCGCTACTGCTGGCCTTTGCCGCCGCCGTGCCGCCGGAAATTCGCATGAAGTCGAACAAGGTCGTGCTGCGCGAGGCGATGCGCCCCTACCTGCCCGATTTCGCTCTGGAACGGCCCAAGCAGCCCTTCGGCACACCGATCCTCGACTGGTTCCGTCACGATCTGGCGGAGCGGGCGTGCGCCGTGCTGCTCGACCCGGCGGCAACGATCCGCGATTTGTTCAGCCCGGTCGAACTGGAACGCCTGCTCAAAGCCCATTTCAGCGGGCGCGAGAGTCAGGTGGAGGTCATTTTCCGCCTGCTGACGCTGGAACTGTGGGCGCAGCGCTTCCTTCGCACGCCGCACCACGAACCCGATATCATTCGCCCCGCCGCCAACTGAGCGCCCCGGAAGCAAAAACCCGCCCTCCGGTGAGGAAGGCGGGTTTTTCGCACGATTGAAAACCTACTACTGTCTACTCGGTCAGGCTGACTTTGGGTGGCGTATTGAGGAAATCTGGCACTTCATAGATCACGACCAGATTCTTGTCCTGATTGCCGCCGCCCGAACCACGAACGCTATAACACACGAGCATACCGGTCACGGTTGCATTTGAGGTGCCCTCAAATGTGCATTCGGTTGCGGGCGCGTAGAACATGCCGATCCACTGATCATCGGACCCATTACCGTTCAGGTGCAGTTGATTCTTGTTTCCGCCTGCATCCGAGATCACGTCACGGGTCGTGTCCTTCCAGACGAGAAGTCCTCGGTAATTGCAGGTAGCACCTTGCCCTGAGCCGGGAATGCACTTTTCAGCGGGCGATTGGAGATAAACTGTGCCGCCATTACGGTGAATGCCGTTGTTGGCTGGATCTCCATTTGCCGCCGGTTCAAAGTAGAGCAGTACCTCATCACCGTACAGCAGTCCACCGGTTTGCTTAATGCCCTCACCGCTGTTCTTGAAGCAATAGAGGCCGGGTGCCAGATAGACAGAGTCTTTGTTGCTTATCGATAATGAACTATAGGTGCCCGGTTTATATCCCACGGAAAAGGTGCCGATGCCCAGATTCTTGACCGCCTCAAGCTCTGCTGCGGTCATCTTGTTTTCCCCCGGCACGCATGAGGGCCGAGACATCCCATTCAACGGATTCTGGCTTGGCCATTTCGGTTGATTCGGCTCATAGCTGCCACAGTCAAGATTGTTCTCGTTGAAGCCACCTGCTGCCTGGCAGGCGCCGCTGACAGTGAAGCTGCTGTTGCCACGCCCCATTATGGCGCAGGTTGGATTGCCCGACTGGGCAAAGATGGACCCCGAGACGACAAAGTTGGAGTTGCCGCCGTTGCCAATAGAGACATGGTTGCTACTCATGTTGCAGTCGCTGGTGTCCCGTGTCGAGAAAATCGCAGCCTGAGGAAGAAGACCCACCATCGACGGCTCGCAATATCCAACACCGCTGGTTGTGACCTCAAGCGGTTCAGGATAGACAAGCTGAATGAAATACGACGGCTTGCCTGCCCTGATTTGAACGCGAATGTAGCGGTCATTCGAAGATTCAGGGGGCTGATAATTGGACTCGATCGTGATATCTGCATTCACGCCATGCGTAAAGCCATTCTTGCTCGCCGCGTTAAGTGCGGCCAGGTGAATGCTTTTTTCGTACAGGTTCGCATAGGTGCCATCCGGGTCTGGCTGGCTTTCCAGTTCTGCCCGGTTACCCGTGCATTTGGCATATAGCGCCGCGATCAGGGCGGCGTCCACCGCGTTTTGCGTATCGCGGTGCAGGAAGAACAGCCCGCCGCCATCAATCGCCATGCCCAGAATGCCCATCAAGCCGACCATCATGAGGGCAATCAAGACGATAGCCTGACCGGATTGTCGTTGCGTGCGTTTTTCTATGCTTCGTTTAAAGCCGTCTGCCATCGTAGTTCTCCCAGCGGGATAGACAAGTGCTCACTTTTATGTGTAGGTCAGCAACTGCCATTTCGTTTACAGATCGTTACGTTGCCAGTGTCAGCTCCAATGGTCGCGTTAACTGCGTCGGTTAGCTTCACCTGGAAATAGCGGGTTGTGTTATCGCTTTGGGCAACTCTGTGCACACGGAAAGTAAATTCGGTAGCGCTTGTATTGGCCGGCAGCACGAGTGGAATCGAGGATGTTACATCGTAATGCTGACCGTCGTAAGCCGGGCTACTTTGTTGCGGATAGGTCTGATAAGTGATTTGGATATCGCGTTCGGTAGCGCCGGTACGGGTGATGGCTAGCGCACCGTCGACAGTAGTGTCTGTTGACGCACGTACTTCCGTTGCTGCTTCGATGGAGATTTCCGGCTCAGCATCATTGTCCACGATCGTTACCGTCAGCGGGCCGGTCATGATGCGGCCGTTTTCGGAGGCTTCCACAATCGCAATTGTGAACTGCTCTTGAGCGGCCGAGTCATAACGGTCGTCATCTATGATGTCGATTGTTCCGGTAACGCTGGTTTCGCCGGGCCCAATGCTAATGACTTCAGACAGCGCCACGTAATCGATATAGGGCGCGCTGCTCGTGGCGGAGCCATCGGTCGTGGCTACCCGAACCACAACCGGCTGGCTGCTCATGTTCTGACGATTGAGCGAGACGGTATAGTTCAGTGAATTGCCGTTTGTCCCTTCCGTGATTTGCGTCGCGGACAGCGTCAGGCTGACGTCGTACATAGACTCATCGTCTTCGATGGTGACAGTGACCGTGGTGGGGCTAGACGGCAATTGCGCGTTCACGGGTTGCATGAAATCGACATAGAAGGTTCGTTTCAATGCGCCGGCTATGTCGTCGTCGTTCCACAATACCGATACCGTTGCGCTGGTCTGACCTGCCGGGATATGCAGGGTTCCGCTGGCAGCGATATAGTCGTTAGGCGATGTCGCCGTGCCATTTCGAGTCTGGTAATTAACGCTGACGTCGCGGTCGCTTATTGCGCTTAGCTGTACCGTGATGTCAACCCGTCCCGCCATCTCGTTAACGGTAATATTTGAATTGGGGAACACGAGATTAGGCTCGGGATCAACGTCACGGATGGTTATCGTTGCTGGGGTTGGGTCGATTTCTGCGACAGACGGATTGCCGAGACTGGCAATCGAGACGTAGATATATTCATCGTCCTCATCGCGACCAACGGGCTGGTGCAACGTCTGGATTGAGAAGATTGCGCTCGTCTGGCCAATCGGAATCGTGACCTGCATGCTAGCCGGCTGGACATAGTCCTGCCCTGCTGTGGCTGTGCTGTTCCCCGCTATCGCGAGATTGACAACGATGTGCTCGTAGGCGACTCGCGACAACTGGACGATCAGTTGCGCTGTCTGACCTTCGTCGACAACGGTCGAACCCGCGATGCTGACGATCAACGGCGCGTCGTGCAAACAGGGGTCGGTCAGGGTTTCGTGTCCATCCGGCAGACCATCGCCGTCACTGTCGGCATTCCATGGGTCGGGGCAGGTTGGATGTGCGGCCGTGCGGAGTTCAAGCTCGTCGAGGTCGCTTAAACGATCGCCGTCACTATCCGCCTCAACCGGGGATGTCGCCGTCCAGAAGTCGCCGTAAGTGCCATTGATTTCGATACCATCATCAAGTCCATCGCCATCCGTATCCGCTCGGTACGGATGGGTGTTATGGTTCCGCTCCTCCAGATCGGACAAACCATCACCGTCGCGATCGGCGCTTGTCGGGTCGCTGGTAACTCCGGTGATCCAGCTACCATTGACACGGATGCTGTACGGAACCAACTCCTCATAGTCATTAAGCCCATCACCGTCTGTATCCGGGTTGTTGGGGTCCGTGTAGTAGGTGAACGAGACGCCGTCGACGATAACAGTCCGCCCCTCGATTTCGTATTTATCGAACACGCCGTCGCCGTCGCCGTCATAGTCGACGAGCAGCGGGCTCAGGTCGTTCTCGAACTCACAGAGATTGTTACAGTAATCTCCGTCCATATCGTCCGTGTCGCCCTGATCGAGGTTGCCAAAGAAACGCAACTCCCAGGCATCCGGCAGATTGTCGCCATCATTCGAGTCGAGACTCATCTCAAGCGGATCTGTTCCGAGATCCACTTCGATCCCGTCGCTCAGACCGTCGTCATCGGTGTCAGGATCGGTTGGATCGGTTCCGTGAACGAAGACTTCATCACCATCGCTCAGGCCGTCGTCATCGGTATCCGGGTCCAGTGGATCGGTTGGGAATTTGTAGGTTGAATGGCGCACGACTGCGGCGTAACGCGCAGGGTTGGTAATGCCATTGAGTTCCTCGCCATCGCTCAGGCCGTCGCCATCCGTATCAGGATTGGTCGGGTATGTCCCGTGGTTTTCCACCTCATCAAAATCGCTCAGACCATCGCCATCCGTATCCGGGTTGGTCGGATCGGTTCCGTGAACGAGCACTTCGTCACCATCGGTCAGGCCGTCGCCATCGGTGTCAGGGTTTCGAGGATTGGTCGGATAATTGTACGTGTCCGAGTTGACGATGGCGGGTGCGGGGCACCGTCCGGGCGCAGAGTCGCCAAAGATCTCTTGACAATCGGTCAGGCCATCGTCGTCGGTATCCGGCTTAAGCGGGTTAGTAAAGTAGGTATAAGCCTCTTCACCATCGG
>QGUR01000214.1 GCA_003242205.1 Chloroflexota bacterium
TGAACACGCGCGCCATCTCCGTCAAATCCGGGTCGAGCGTTTTCATGCCCTGCCAGATGTTATACGTGACCGACGGCGCGACCACTAACCCTGCGCCGATAACCGCCGCCAGATCATTGAGTCCGAACATCAGATAGGTGATGACCAGATAGAGCAGTGACGGGATCGAAGCGGCGATCACCAGCCAGAGGCTAAAAATGCGTTGGAACAGGCGCACCCTGCCAAGAAGCGAGCCGTAAATGAGGCCGATGCTCATGGCAAGCGCAAACGCGCCGAGCGTGCGGTTCAGGGTGATGGCCATGTCGTTCCAAACGTAGCCATCCTGCAGCGCCCGTATCAACGCTGCCCATGTTTGCCACGGGGTCGGCAGCACATCCTCGGTCACGATGCGCGACAAGATGAGCCAGCAGCTCAGCAGGAGCATGAGGGACACCAGTTGCAGGCCAATGCTGCCCGCAAGCTGCTTCCAGCGTTGGCCGATGCGGCCACGCGTGAGGCCCAGATTACTGTTGGTCATAACGTGCGTGATTTCGCTCATTGCCTGCTCGTTTCGCTGAGAGCTAACTGGACGGATGGCTTGCATTCAATGCCGGTTCAGCACAATACCGGCGCGTTCGGCTGCGCGCCGGGCCGCGTGTTGCCCGGCAATGCGCCCGCCAATCAGGCATTCCGCCAGATTGCCACCTAACAGATAAATGTGACCGAATACCGATCCCAACTCACCGGCGGCGTACAGGCCGGGAATAGGCGTGCCGAGCGCGCTGACGACGCGCTGGTGCTCGTCGTGCGCCGGGCCTCCCTGCGTGTTCGTCACCACCGGCCACGCCTGAATGGCGTAGAACGGCGGTTGGGAAACCTGAACCATCGTGCCCGCCGGGCGCTCGAAGTCAGCGTCGATGCCGCTATCGACGGCTTCCTGCCAGCGGGCCAGCGTCCTCCGCAGGTTGTCCAGCGGCAGCCCGGTCTTTTGCGCCAGTTCCTCAATCGAACCGGCCTGCAAAATCCAACCGCGCCGGATTTCCTCGCTATTGTCGGGAGACCACTCGTAGTAATGTTCTTGTACCGATGCCAGCGGCTTTGCAATCGGGCCGAGCTTTCTGGCTGCTTCGTCGAAGAGCAACCATGCGGGAATGCGGTCAAACGTGCCGCGTTCGCTGTCCAGATGGGCAAATGGGCGCGCGCCGGTGTCTTGAGGCGCAACCGGAACCTCGTTCATAAAACGCCGCCCGTGCTGGTCGACCAGTATCCACGCGACCTTACGCTGATTGCGCCGGACGCCTCCCAGATGGTTGCGAAAGGCGACCGGGAAATCGGGCACTTTAAAGCCGTAAGAGCCATGAATGTGCCATGGATGCCACAGCAAAGCGCCTGCCTGACAGGCCATGCGGATGCCGTCGCCCGTGTTGCCCGGTGAGCCAATCGGGTAGACGGCGGGCATTTCCATGAAACTGCGCCGCAGTTGTTCGTCAAACTCGAAACCGCCGCAGGTCAGAATCACGCCGCCGGTCGCATGGACATCGACCTGCTCGTGGTCTCGCTGTAACGACACCCCGGCAACCGCGCCATCCTCGATAATGAGCCGCGTTGCCTTTGTATTGAACCAGCACTCGATGCCTAGCCGGTCCACATGCGCCTGGAGCACGCGCATCAGGTGCTGGCCGAACTTGCCAAAATGCACCCAGTCGTAGCCCGTGAAGCCCGGAATGGATTCAATACCGGCCCAACCAAACGTTTCGCGCCCCGGCCACGCATACAGATCGGCGGTGTTATCTGCGCCCTGATCCGGGCCGGTGTTTTGAAAAACTCTGGCATTGAGCGGGCGGGCCAGCTCTTCGAGATAGGGGATAAGCTCGGTCATGCCGCGAGCGATCGCGTCGACCACCGGGCGGGGCACATGCGCGCCGCAGGCAATCGACAGATAAGCGGCAGCGTCCTGAGCGTTTTCGGCAACTCGCATGTAGCCGGCCGAAAGAATCGAATTGCCGCCCAGATGGGCCAGCTTTTCGACCAGCAGAACCCTCGCGCCCGCGCGGGCCGCTTCGATCGCGGCGACCGCTCCGGCGCTGCCGTAGCCAACCACGACAACATCACGCTGTAATTTCTCGGTCATGATGCCTCTGACACACGTGTGTTTTGCAGCAGCGGCATGACGCGCTCGGCGATCCGTTCGATTTGAGCAAGCGGATCGCGCGATGCCGGGACAAGTTGGAACGACTGCACACCAACTTCGGCAAAGCGTTGAATGCGTTCGGCGCATTCTTCCGGAGAGCCATAGATCAGCCAGCGCCGGACTGTTTCGTCGTCGAACGGGCGGCGGTGGTACTGCTCCAGAAATGCGATGCCTTCCCGGCGGGCGGTTTTCGCGTCGTCGGCGACATGGATGAAACAGTTCAGGATCGTGCGGAAAGAGGCATCCAGCGTGCGCTGGTAGCGCTCAGCCGCAATCGTGCGGATAAGTGCGAGCGTGGTGCGGTACTCGTCCGGCGTGATGATGCCGGTGATCCAGCCGTCGCCAAGCCGCGCAACGCGGTCAAACGGGCCGTGGAACGTGCCGGCCCGTGCCTCGCTGAAAAAGTCGTTAGGGCCGGTTCCGGCCTGCCGCGGTATATAGCCTCCGCAGGCGATGATGACCGGCGGGTGTGGTTGCTGCGCGGTCGTGTAGCCGAGCGTAACGTTTTCAAAGCGGAAGATGGATCCCGCATAGGAGACGGTGTTCTCGGTCCACAGCCGCTTGATGATTTCAATCGACTCTTCGAAAGCCACACCGCGACGCTTCTTGGGAATGCCGATGACCTGGTATTCGTGGGCTACCAGCTCTGGCGGGCCGGTGCCGAGGCCGACAGTGAACCATGTTCGCCCGCCCGAAAGCTCATCGAGCGTTGCCCAGTCCTGCGCCAGCATGACAGGGTGGCGCATATGCGGCTGAAGAATGCCGGTCGACAGGCGGATCCTGCTGGTCTGCGCGGCGATCGCGGCCAGCACCGGGATCGGCGTATAGCGCGGTTTTGCCAGCGGGCTATCGCCGACCGAAACGAATTCAAATCCAAGCTGCTCGGCGAGCCGGGCGGCTTCGAGGAGCTTGGCGAGCGAGTACGTTTCGCGCATAAAGACCGCTGCGCGATTGTTGACGTAAATTCCAAGACCGGGGATCACGTTTCGCTGTCCTGAATGTCTGGGCTATCGGGCGCGTAGGCGATGATCTGGATGTTGAGACCGGTGCTGTCTTCGAGCAGGGCGGTGCGCGCTTTGGCCGCCGGAAGGTCGTGCGGCGGGCGTTTGGAGACAAGCCCCTTTTCCAGCAGCGCGGAATACGTCGCATCGACGTCCTCGACGCGCAGGGCGAGGTGTTTGAAGCCTTCCTCTTCGCGAGAAGTGACTTCAATCAGCTCGATTTTGAAGTTTTTGCCGGCATCAGCCAGCATGGCGATCTTTGTGCCGGTGCTGTGGCGCTCGCCGGTACGGATCAGTTGGAGGCCAAGCACGTCGGTGAAGAAGGCGCTGCGCTCCGCAAAGTCTTTGACGCCATAAGCGAAATGATCGATTTTCACGCCCGTACTCCCTGTCCAATCTTGCCCGGATTGAGGAGGTTTTTAGGGTCTACGCGTCGCTTGAAGGACAGGATCGGCGCGAAGTC
This sequence comes from Chloroflexota bacterium, assembly GCA_003242205.1. Classification (GTDB taxonomy): domain Bacteria; phylum Chloroflexota; class Anaerolineae; order Aggregatilineales; family Phototrophicaceae; genus ZC4RG36. The sequence goes on from QGUR01000214.1 coordinate 3,635, forward strand.
CGGGAAAAGGCCGCTTTCTTCGAGCAGGAAGGTGTGCGGGTTCTGGTAGGACACGCCGATCTGTTTGCAGAAGTCCATCAGCGCATGGAGCGTGTCGCCGTCACCCGGAACGAGGGTCAGCACAGCCGCCGGCAGGTTGCCATCGCCTTGCAGGCCGCGCAGAGCGCGCAGCCAGCGCGATCGGATGTACTTGAATTCGAGCCAGAGGCCGCTGCCGAATGCGTTTGCCAGCGCCTGAAGCTGCTCAGCGTAGCGATCGGGCGAGAAGTAGACGTGCAAAAAGGCGGATTGCGGCGTCAGCTTCTTGATCCACAACATCCGGTGTCCATAGACCATCAGCCCGATGGAAATGCGGTCTGCATCTTCCGGCGTTTTCCACGGCACAAACCGGCCGCCATGCTGTACCGTCAACTCGCGGCAGCGGCCAACACGCTCGGCATCGACGATCATCAGGACGAGCGACTGGCCCTCGGCGAACAGGTCACGAAGCGGCGTGAAGCCGCGCGAGATCGCTGCGTCCTGAGCCGCGACAACGCGCTGGTGGATGTCGTCCTGATCCGCCAGCGCGGCGGTAAAGCGCACCGCGCTCGAAAAGTCGTCAAAAACGCCGACGGCCTCGACCCAGCGGTGGGCCGGGACGAGCCGGAAGGTCACCTCGATAATGACGCCGGTCGTGCCGTAAGTGTGCAGGACGGGCAGAACATCGTCACCTGTAAGGGTTATCTCACGCGGCGGGTCCTCGGCCGTCAGCAGCTTGACGCCGAGGATATTGCCGTCCCAGATGGTCCCATAGGTGTTGGCTCCGAGGCCGACATGCCCGCCCGCGACCCATCCCGCCGCCGTCGCGCTGGCGTAGGTGGTCGTCAGGATCGGCAGCTCCAGCCCGCGCGCGCGGGCCGCCGCGTCGACATCGCCCTGAATGGTCCCTGCGGCAACCGTGATCCGGTCGTTGCCAATGTCGATAATCCCGGTCAGACGGCGAATGTCGATGATGATCCCGCCATGCAGCGGTATCGTCTGGCCGAAATTGGACGTGCCGCCGCCGCGAACGAGCATCGGCACGTTGTGACGCACGGCAAGCGCAATGACGCGCTTCAACTGCTCGATTGAATTGGGAATGACCACGGCATCGACCTGAAGCGTCTTGCCGGTAGTCGTTTTCAATTCCCTGATATGCTGCGCGAGCAGCGGCGACAGCCACGAGTTGTCGCGCAACGCGCTCTCGATCTCCTTCGGCGCTACGATGATCTGCTCGTCGCCAAGCGCACTGGTTAGTGCCTCGATCAGAGGGGATGTCATGCTGTCCACGCCTTTCGGCTGCCCTTATGAATGCCGGTGATGTAGTCGATAACATGGCGGATTTCGTGGATAGCCTGATCGGGCAGCGGTTCCTGCGGAAGCAGCGCCGGCCCCACGTCGTAGCCCTGAAGCTGCAGCCCGGCTTTTATGCAGGCGGCCAGCGAGTATTTCTGAAAGACCTCGTTGGCCCGCCACATGCGCCGCTGGACATCCCACGCCGTGTTCCAGTCTCCAGACCGGGCCAGTTCGTACAGGTAAACTGACTCCTCAGGAAAAATGCAGGCAGGCCCACTCATCCAGCCGACGCCGCCCATCTGCAGGACGACTAGCGGGATATGCGCCGAGGCGCTAAAGACCTTGATGCGCCCTTCAACCAGATTCATCGTTGTCAGCAGGCGGCCGGTGTTCGGCGAAGCATCTTTCACATACTGGATATTCGGCACTTCGCTCAGCGTGTTGATCATCGCCGGGGTAATGTCGACGCCGAGCAGGCCGGGGTTGGTGTAGATGACAATGGGGCGGTGAAAGGCTGACGCCACCATGCGAAAGTAGCGAACGATGGCTGTGGGCGGCAGTGCAAAATAGGCCTGCAGCATCAGGACAATGCCGTCGACGCCAAGCACTTCGTACCTTTGCGCCTGCTCGATCGCCTCCTCGGTGGAAAAGGCGGACACGCCCGGCACAACCGGCACGCGCCCCGCCGTTTCGTCGACGACGATGCGGACGATTTCCTCGCGCTGCGCTTGCGTGAGGTAGGCGAATTCCCCGGTGCTGCCCAGCGGGCTTAGGCCGTGTACGCCTTTTGCGATCAGGTCGGACACGAGCTGGCGCAGAACGTCCTCTTTGATTTTTCCGGTCAGCGGTTCGACCGGCGAAACGAGATAAGGGAAAATTCCGTGAAAGTCTGTCATCCGGTTTTCGATCGTTGGTAAGGCTCCTGCATCCCGCGCAGGCGGGATACAGGAGCGCGAGTGCAGGCGCAGCTATTCCGCAGCCAGTTCCAGCGCCGCCTCGTAGGACGCAAAGTCGAACGCTTCGGGGTCAACGACCGTCACGCCAACCACTTCCTCGCCCACCAGCGCGACCAGACTGTCGATCAACGCTTGCGTGGACTCGAGTTTCTCTTCGCTAAAGACGGTGTTGAACGCCTGACGTTCGCTGACGATATAGCTGGCGAGGAGTTCTTCATCCTCGATACCCGACAGGGCGGCCAGTTCTGGCCAGATGGAGTCATCCGTTTGCAGCACTTCCACCGCCTCGTTGATGGCGGCGATGACCGCCGGGACGGCTTCAGGATGCGCTTCGGCAAAACGTTCGGAGAGGTTGTAGGTCAGGTAGAAGGCGTCGGGGTCGAAACCGGCTTCTTCGAGCAGATCCGGCACTGTTGTGATCACTCGCTGCTCGCCCGACGCGATTGGGCCATAGGTGTTCGAGATAAACTGTAAAGCCGCGTCGAGTTCGCCGTTGCTCAGCAACGTGGAGATCAGCGGGGGGGATGTATTCACGACTTCGGCTTCCAATTCCAGATCGAAATTGGAAATTTCGACGCCGGCGGCGCGAACGATGAGCCAGTCGAGTAAGGTCGTGCTCGGCGTTCCAACGACAGCGCCTCTCAGGCTTTCGAGCGTGTCATAGGGCGAGTCTGCCAGCGTCACAATCGGATTGCTGAAGCGCAGGAAACCGCGTACGGCCCGCACTTCCAGCCCTGCTTCGCGCTGGCGCAGTAAATCGAGGAAACTGCCTGTCGTGATGTCGAAGTCGCCGGAACGCAGCCCCGTCCATTGCTGGCCGGTGGCCGTGAGAGGGATGAGGATGAAGTCGAGGCCGTATTTGGTGTCGATGCCGAGATTGTCGATGAGCCACGGGATATAGGTCTGGCTCGCGCCCTCGATCGCGCCGATCCGGACGGGGATCAGTTCGGCCTTTTCGGCGGCGTCCTGAGACAGGACGCTGGTTGGCAGAGCAATGACGGCAAGCAGGAGAACGAGCAAAACGCGCCAGTTACGCGGGTTCGAAAGCATGGCAGAATCCTTTTCAGTCGTCAGGTCTTGGATAGCAGGTTTTGCGTGTGAACGTGACTTCCCGGTTGCAGGCCTTACAGCCGCTACAACAGTCGCTCATGATCGCCCCCTTGTTGGTGTCGGTATCGCAGCGCTTTTAGCCACAGGCTCCTATCGCCGAACAAAAAAGCCCTGACGCTCGCGAGGAGGTCAGGGCTTGTCGCATACCGGATATGTGGCCTAAAGCAACGTCAACCTGGTACGAGGCAACTGTCCTCCGCGCGCGTGGCGAGCAGGCACACAAAACAGCAACAACAAACCATGTTTGCTGCAGATGCGTGACAATTCTCGATCGCGGCTACGAAAGACATGATGTCTCCATGTAGAAGCCAGGGACGCCCCAAAAGCTAACACATCCAGGTTTTCCTGTCAACGAACTCGCACCGGCCTAATCTCCGCGAATAGGGATGTACGGACGCAACGCATTGCGCCCGTGCAACGGCATCCGTCTGCAGCGGCGGCGTGATTTCGACGTGGTGAAACGGTACGGGCGACCCGCCGGGTCGCCCGTACAATGATGGCCGCCTGCGCTGGCCTGATTTCCGTGTGGGGCTTGAAACGCGAACGGGTGGTGCGAATTACGCGGCGTTTCACTTCGACTGTCTCAACTCGCCGGGCTTTTCTTGCAGCGGACGAGTTTCGACACGGTGGGTTGCGTGCTGCGGCTGAATGAGCTAACTTTGTAGAAGTTGCGCGCCTACAAGGGCGATGACGCGGTTTTTCGCACTCTCAGGTCATTTTTGACCTGTTGCGCGCGTCAAAATGTCGCTGTTGCAACCGGCCTAATCTCCGTGAGGGGATTGAAACTCTGAATTGGGTGAACGGTCGCATAGTAGGCCGTGGCGTTGCAACCGGCCTAATCTCCGTGAGGGGATTGAAACTAAATCTTGACC
>QGUR01000215.1 GCA_003242205.1 Chloroflexota bacterium
CGTTCATCCACGCCGTTCACCAGCACCTTGCGGCGATACTTCGGGCAGAAAACAACGTGGTACCTGCACGAATACACCACGTTATTGTTGCTCTTGAATTCGCGTTGCTTAGCCATAACCCCATTATGTAGCAGGAGGCTATCTAACGAAACAAGCGTTCGGTTTTCAGAGGGGGCAGCGCTTCATCCCCACAGCTAAAGCTGGAGGCTTTCGCGCTGTATTTTGTGGTAATTGGCTTCACAAAAGGTGGCCTGCGAACCTGCCGCGCTATACAATGGTGGGTTGTCCAGCTTCAGCAGCGAGGAAGGCAATGCCAGGTCCAAAGATCGCATTCATCGGGGCGGGAAGTACGGTTTTCGCCAAGAATCTGATGGGAGATATCCTGTCTTTTCCCGAACTCAGCGAGTCGACTCTTGCGCTTATGGATATTGACGAGGAGCGCCTGAAAACCTCAGAGATCGTCGCGCATCGAGTAGCCCGCACACTGAACGCTAACCCGACCATTCAGGCGACCACCAACCGGCGCGAGGCGCTCGACGGCGCTGATTACGTCATCTGCATGATTCAGGTCGCCGGCTACAAACCGGGAACGGTGATCGACTTTGAAATCCCAAAGAAATATGGCCTGCGCCAGACGATTGCCGATACACTCGGCATTGGCGGCATTATGCGCGGCCTGCGGACGATCCCGGTGCTGATCGACATCGCGCTGGACATGGAGCAGGTGTGCCCCGACGCTCTGTTCATCAACTACGTCAACCCAATGGCGATGAACCAGTGGGCGCTCAGCCGCGCCAGCCGCATCAAAACGGTCGGCCTGTGCCACAGCGTGCAACACACGGCGTGGCAGTTGTCGCAGGACATCAACGTGCCGCTTGAGGTGATCGACTACGTCGTCGCGGGCATCAACCACATGGCCTTCTACCTCAAGTTCGCGCACAGGGAAACGGGAGAAGACCTGTACCCGCGCCTCCATCAGGTTATCGAGGAAGGCCGCGTGCCCCCCTGGAACCGCGTGCGCTACGACCTATTCAAAAGGCTTGGGTACTTCGTCACCGAGTCGAGCGAGCACCTGAGCGAGTATGTGCCGTACTACATCAAGCGCGACCGCCCCGACCTGATCGAACGGTTCGGGATTCCGCTGGATGAGTACATTCGCCGCTGCGAAGCGCAAATTGCGGACTGGGACCGAATGCGCGCCGAGTTTGAAAACAGCGACGAGCCCATCGAAATCCGTCGCAGCGTCGAGTACGGATCGCTGATCATCCACAGCATGGAAACCGGCACGCCACGCGTTGTCTATGCCAACGTGCCCAATGACCACCTGATCGACAACCTGCCGCAGGGCTGTTCGGTCGAAGTGCCGTGTCTGGTCGATGGCAACGGCGTGCAACCGACGCGCATGGGCAGCCTGCCGCCGCAGTTGGCCGCCCTGATCCAGACCAATGTCAACGTTCAGGCGCTAACGGTCGAAGCAGCGCTGACGTGCAAACGCGAGTACATCTATCACGCCGCCATGCTTGACCCGCACACCGCCGCCGAACTCGACCTCGATCAGATTTGGTCGCTGGTGGACGACCTGATCGAAGCGCACGGCGACTGGCTGCCCGCCTATCACTGACCATCGACAGGGGCGCGTGACCGCGCCCCTGAGTTTTCGTTTGCGCCAAAATGGGACTGGCCCGCAGGAAAAGCAGCCAACGCGCCTTTGATCAATCGACGAAGCGGTATTTGATCAGCGTCCAGAGCGCTTTGGGCGCATCCGTCCACTTGATCTTTTTGCCCTCGTTCCACTCACGGCCATTGTAGGAAATCGGCACTTCGTAAATGCGGATGCCCTGCTTCAGCACCTTGGCCGTGAACTCCGGCTCGAACTCGAACCCACGCGCGCGGATCTTCATGTTGACCACGACCTCGCGTAGGAACGCCTTGTAGCAGGTTTCCATATCGCTGAGGATCGAGTTATAGAGAATATTGGTCGCCAGCGTCAGCCCCTTATTAGCGACCATGTTCCAGAAATACATCGCCTTGCGCGGCCCGCCGAGAAAGCGCGAACCATAGACGACTTTGGCGATGCCTTCCTGAATCGGCCTGATTAACGCCGGGTATTCGCGTGGATCGTATTCAAAATCGGCGTCCTGAATAAGGATGATGTCGCTGGTGGCCGCGGCAAAGCCGGTGACAAGCGCTGCGCCTTTGCCCTGATTGCGCTCGTGATAGATCACGCGCACATTGGGATAGCCTTCAGCTTCGATATTCTGCAACACGTCGCGCGTACCATCGACCGAGCCATCATCGACGATGATGATCTCGTTCGCCAGACCGACGGCGAGGACACGGTTGAGCACTTCCTCAATTGTCTCAACCTCGTTATAACAGGGGATAATGACCGTGAGGGTCAGGTCCTGCCGCACTCTGGGCTTCGAGACCGCTTTCGTCTTTGTTTGCATCACTGATCCTCAATGACAACACTGTTCGGGCTGAGCCGCACGTCAGCCACGATGGCGCGCCGATTATAGCATAGGCATTCCACGAGGCCAGACCGCCCCGGCGCGCTCCGCTCATCGGCAGTATACTCAGAGCGAGAAGAGCGGCAGACGACACCAAGGAGATGCGTCATGCACAGGTACGGCGGATTAGGCGTACTCGCGGCGCTAATCATTGTGCTCGCCGGCGCACAAGGCGTGCTGGCGGAATATGGCGTCAACTGGACTGCACAGTTTTTCAATAACCCGTCGCTCAGCGGCGATCCCGTTCTCACGCAAACCGGGCTAAACGGCATCAATTTCAACTGGGGCAGCGGCAGCCCGGCCCCCGAAGTGCCGGCAGACCGCTTTTCCGCCCGGTTTTCGTCGGCTCAGAATTTTGCCGGTGGCACCTACGAGTTCGTCGTGACCTCGGACGACGGCGTGCGCGTCATCATCGACGGACAAATCGTGCTCGACAGGTTCTACGCGCGGCCCCGCACGACCGATCGCTTTACCCATACGCTGACGCCGGGCATTCACAGTCTGGTTGTTGAATATTTCGAGGAAGGCGATCAGGCCTCGATTGAGTTCCAGTGGTTCCAGATCGGCGCAGGCGGCGGCAACGTGCCGGTCCAGCCGGTCTTCCCAACACAGGTATTCATCGCGCCGACCGCCACCCCAACGGCGCCGCCACCGCCAACAGCCCCGCCGCCAACACCGCTGCCACCCATCCCCGAAGGCGCGATCACCGCGACCGTCATTCGCGCCCGCGTGCTGCTAGTCCGCGAAATGCCCTATTTCGGCGCGCCGGTCGTCGGGCGCATTCTGCGCGGGCAGACGTATGCCGTCGTCGGTCGCGACGCTGACGCCCGCTGGTTCCTGCTGCAACTGAGCGACCGTCAGGCATGGGCCTATGGCTACTACCTGTTCATCAACGCCAACGAATTCAATGCGCCGGTCGTCAGCGCGTTCATCACGACCGGCAACCCGGCTGCCTATACCGGCGTCGTCGCGCAAACGCGTCAGGTGCTCAGGCTGCGCGCCCAGCCAACGACCGATTCAGAGCAGATCGGGCGCATCGGCTGGGGCGATATCATCCCGATCATCGGGCGCAACGCCGACAACACGTGGTATCAGACGATTTACAAGGACACGCCCGGATGGGTGACGGCCGCCTATATACGGATCGTGGAAGGGGACCTGAACGCCGTCCCGGTCACAGGCTAGCCCGTTGAAATTACGAGAAATTCTTGACCGCCGGGCGCACCGGCCTCTCCGTGAGTGATGTACCCGCACTGGCAGGGGTGTTGATTGCCCACCGGCCCCTGCCAACGAAGAAGTTGCGCCCCCTCATGCCCACCGGGCTGGCGCTCAACCTGTATGACGGGATGGCCTCAGCGTCATCCCGTTTGCCGTCCCCCGCCGCAAGTTGGATGACGGCGAAGCGCCTCAGCGCCAGCCCTTACAGGCGACGTCGTACAGCCACCGCCACCAACACGGCGGCCACAGCCCACGCGCCCAGTCCCAATGCGGGAGCCCACGCCAGCCACGAAGGTTCGTAAGTGAAAACAACGCGGCTGCTTCCGGTGGCCACAGGAACCGCACGGAACATCACATCGGCGCGCAGCAGCGGCGCTGGTTCGCCGTTCACCGTCGCCTGCCAGCCGGGATAGTAAGCGTCGGTCAGCAGCAGGTAGCCATCCGCGACCGCCTCAACGTTGATCTCCACCTGCTCCGCGCTGTAGTGCGTAATCATCGCGCGGGAGCTGCCTTCGGCCTTTCCCCCCTCCGGTGCGGGCACATCGCCGGACAGCACGACGGTTCGCGCCGGGTCGAAAGCCGGATCGCGCATCAGGTCGAGCGCCGCTTCATTGCCCACTTCAGAGTCGGGAACCGCGCGCCAGTCGTGAACGACGAAGGCGCGCGGCAGCACCGCCGCGTTCTCGTAAATCTTGATGTCGCTCGACAGCACCCGCGTCCACGGTTCCGGCGTCGTCTGGAGAAAATCGCCCGTGCGGGTATCGACCAGCGTCACGGCGGCAACGCGCAGCGCCGCTTCCGTCGAAACCATCAGGCTGGCCGGTCGGAGCGGCTCTGAAAAGGCATACCGGGCCAGTTGAAAGGCATCGACCGCCTGCGGGCTTTCCTCAGCCGGAACGGAGATAGCGGCTGCGCCATCCACATGGATGGATACCGCCGGGGGCGAACAATCCGGCTCATCGCAGCGGTAGAGCACGTCAACCGCAGTGGCCTCAAAATCCGGCAGCTTGGAGAGCGTCAAGGGCTGCTGTGGCGTCACCGGCGTGATGAACTGCGTGTCGTACGCCACATCTTCGTGCCACAGGTCATAAATTTTGTCGGTGATCAGATAGCGCGTGTTGGTCAGGTTTAGCCAGCGCTGATCAGGAATGCACGCGCCACGGCAATCGGGACGCGCCAGCAGTTCGCGCAGACGGCCGTCGATGGTGCGCGGTTCATCCGGCGGCAGCAGCAGCGAGGTAAAGGCCGTGTACGCGCCGGTCGGCAGCAGACCGCCGTCGAAACCGTCAATGGTAGGCGTTTCCCAAACAAGGGGCAGATTGGCCGCCAGCGTTTCCTGCATCTTAATGGCGACGAACGCCAGCCGCACGGCCTCCGGCGACAGGCCAAGCGCGGCGTAACGCGCTTCCAGCGCCGTCCGGTCGCCGGGATCGAAAAGCAGGTTACTGATGCTGAGGAAGCGCCCCGACGACGCGGCGTCCAGCCCATAGGCGCGCATCTGGTCGATGGTGAAACGCGGTGCACTCCACACCTGTGGCGGCGTCAGGTCATGATAAGGAAGCGCCTGTGACGCCAGCAACAGTTCAACCACGACCAGCGCCAGCGCCATGCCGCCGGACCGCGAGGACAGACGCCCGGCGACAAGAGCGGCGAACGCCAGCAGCGCAATCGCCCAACCGGCGACGGAAACAACGGTCGGCGCGTACAGCGGCACCGGCTCCGGCGCGCGCGTTGCCAGCGGGCTGAGGGCTGCCAGAAAACCGGCAACCACCGCCGTAGCAAGCAGGACAAACCGGCGTTTGCGCCCGCCCATACCGGCAAGCGCATCGCAGCCAAGCGCCGCCAGCATGGCGACGCCCAGCGCGAACAGCGCCAGCCAGCGCGCCGGAACGCGAAACAGATTGAATCCGGGCAAAGCCGCCAGCGACCAGTACAACGGGTTATAGAGGCCGAACGCCAGCAACAGCCCGGCCAGCGCAACGATGGCCCAGATAGCTCTCTGGGACAACCGCCACCGCAGCAGCCATCGCCGCCGCGATGTGGAAACGAAACGCGGCGCTAAACGCCCGTCAAGCAGGCCCGCCAGCGCCAGACCAAGCCCGATCAGCCCCGGATAGCCGATGTATTCCCCGAAAATCGCCTCGTCATAACTGGGCAGCAGGCCGCGCCCGGCAACCAGCGGGCTGAAGGAGAAAGCCGTCGCCTGATTCTGGTTGAAACCGCCGCGCCGGTTGGAAACGTCGGTCAGTTCGAGCGTCGGCGCAAGCTGTGGGGCGGCCAGCAGCACGGTCGCCAGCACAGCGGCAACCAGCACGGGCACGAAACGCCAGCGCCCCGCCGCCAAGCCATAGATGCCCAGACCGATACCGGTGATGAAAACGGTTTGCGTGTGACCGGAAAGAAATTGCAGCGCCAGCGCCATGGCCAGCAGCGGCGTATATAACGCAGGCCGGTCGAGCGCCCGACCGAACAACAGAAACGCCCACGGCATCCACGCCAGCCCCTGAAGCTGGTTGATCTGCTCGACGTGGGCGGCGACATGCCCGCTGAACGCGAACAGCACAGCGGCGACCAGCGCACTCGCCCGGCTGACGCCGAGCGCCGTGCGCGCCAGCAAATACGCCCCGATGAACGCCCAGACGACATGCGCCAGCAAACTGACACGAACCGCATCGGGCGCGGAGAGGAAAGCCAGCGGCCAGTTGGGCGGATAGAGCGCCCCAATCTGACTGTTGGCCAGCAGCGGCACGCCCATAAAAATATCGGGCGACCACAGCGGCAGTCGCCCTTGCGCCAGCGCGGCATTTCGCACGTGCCAGTAGGGATAGAAATAGGTATAGGTATCGCCGCGGGCCAGAATCTGGTCGGTCAGCGCAAGCCGCCAGAAGAAGGCCAGCGTCAGCAGCAGCGCCAGCGCGGGCAGCAACAAACGAACGGGATTTCGAGCTGAGAACAGGAAAATGCTCCAGATGCGTTGGTGATGCCAATGCGCCGCAGACCTGAATGAGCGGCGACAGCGCGGGTCGCGTCCTGTCGAACGTCCCGCACAGGAACGACGCTACGCTAATGGAGTCGCGTTACTCTGGCCGGTTCTCTTCCACGGGCGCTTCAACCGGCGGTTCCTCGACAGCCGGCTCATCAGCGGCGGGTGCGCCAGTCTCGGCTTTCTCCCCGGCATTGGCCTCCACGGTCGCTTCTTCAGTACCGGCAGCCGATTCGGAAGTCGTCTCCAGATCGTCCCACGGCGAGCGCCGGTAGCGCAGCTCCGCTTCTTCATCGCGTTTCTCGCGCATGACCACGTACATCATGGCGACAACCGCAGATAGCGCCACGCCAACGACAAGAACTGTAAACAGCGTGTTCATTGTGGCTGTTTCCCTCCGACATGAAACAGGCGAACGGATGCCGCCAACCGCGGCCTTTCGCGCCGATTGTACCGTACTCAGCCTTGCGCTTAAACCCTCGGCTTACGCGTCGTCCAGCGTGTCGTCGAAGGCAAAATGAATGTGCCGGAGCGGTTCGGGAACCGGCGGCATCGGCTGTTCCCAGAAAACCGGACGGATAAAATTCTCCGGTTTGTCCTTGAGCGACAGCGCGTAGCGCCACTCCATTTCGACGTGCTTCGACGCGGCAGCCGACTGTGACCAGAACAACTGGAAAATGTCGGCCTGCTCGATCAGCCTTTCCAGCGCTTCGCTCCAGTTTTCGCCGCTGCGAATGGAGATCATGTCGCGTAGATAACGCAGACCGAGAATGGTGTAGGCCCGCTCCACACGCCGGACAATCGCGATATCCTTCCGGCTGTAAGAACAGAAAATCGCGTCATATGGCTTGCGCGACACGCTGGCAGCGCTGGATTTGGTCACGGTTTCACCGACGAAGATCGACAGCGGAAGATCGGCCACGATGATGCCTTCCACGGTGAACGTCAGCCGTCCGTTGGCCGCCTGATTGAGCGGGGCCGTCGTCGCACGCAGCTTGAAATCGAAACGATGCCACGGTTCAAACAGGCCCAGCGACAGCGACGGCGGATTGAACTGGAAACCTTCCAGATACGGCGTCGCAGTAATGACCGCGCCTTCGGCAACTGGCTGACGCGCTTCCTCGCCAATCGTGCGATATTCGTCAAGCCGCTCGCCAAGGCGCTCTTCG
>QGUR01000501.1 GCA_003242205.1 Chloroflexota bacterium
CATAACGAACTTATGTCCGGTTTGTGGGGCCCGGGATTTGTATAAAGGGCAAATACTCAACCTTGTCGAGCGCCTTGCGATTGACCAGCGGGCCAACCTGCACGCTTTCGTCCAGACCATAACCAATCCGAAGCGTCTTCGTCTGCTCGATCAGCGCTTCGGTCAGGCGTGGCAGGATGCCCTTCTGCACGATCAGGCGGCTGGCAGCGGTGCAGCGCTGGCCGGTCGTGCCAAACGCGCTCCACGTGATCGCCTGCACGGCCAGATCGAGATTGGCGTCGTCGAGCACGATAATGGCGTTCTTGCCGCCCATCTCCAGCGTGACTTTTTTGCCGAGCGCCGCCGCGCGCGTGTACACCTTGAGGCCGGTTTCCGTCGATCCGGTGAAGGAAATAATCCGCACGTCGCGATGATCCACGAGCGCTTCACCCGCGTCGCCTGCACCAAGCACGACGTTGAGAACGCCGTCGGGCAGGCCCGCTTCCTGAAAGACACGCGCGAACTCAATCGCGGTTTTCGGCGTATCCTCACCTGGCTTCCAGACGACCACGTTGCCGGCGATCAGCGCGGGCAACATCTTCCAGCTTGGCACGGCGATCGGAAAATTCCAGGGGGTAATCAGGCCGACAACGCCGACCGAGTCGCGCATGGCCATGCCGAACTTGTTCGGCATCTCGACCGGGGCAACATAGCCGAGCATACGACGGCCCTCGCCGGCCATGAAATAGGCCATGTCGATGGCTTCCTGCACGTCGCCGCGCGCTTCGGACAGCACCTTGCCCATTTCCTGGGTCATTATGCGGGCCAGTTCTTCCTTGCGCTGCTGTAACAACTGCGCCACGCGATACAGAATTTCGCCCCGGCGCGGCGCAGGCGTCAGCCGCCAGTTCTTATAGGCAGCCTTGGCGGCCTGCACTGCCGCGTCGATATCTTCAGGCCCGCTCCTGGCCGCGGGCGCGATCAGCTCTTCGGTGGCGGGATTGATGCTGTCGAACGTCTGCCCGCTCCGGGCCTCAACCCATTCTCCACCAATAAAATTACGTACCAGTTCGGCCATGACACGCACTCTTTCGCACAAGGGGGATGCTGCCAGTACCCGACCGCCAGCCAGGCGCAGACTAGCGGCCTAGTATAGAGAACCCGACATTAGTTTGTCAACAATTTCACAATGTCGCGGAGAGCACCTCCGCGCCGGCAACGGCGACCTGTGTGTTGCGCGCAACACTGGGAATGTTCGCCTCATCGTAAACCGCTTTCATGGCCGCGGCGACCGCATTCGCCAGCGCAGACGAATCGCAGACAGCGCACAATGTTGGCCCCGCCCCGCTGATGAACATGCCATACGCCCCTGCCTGTCGCGCCGCCGCGCGCACCTCGTTCAGATACGGCATCAGGTGCGCGCGCGCCGGCTCGATTACCGCATCGCGTTCCATCGCCGCGCCCAATGCTTCCAGATCACCCCGGTAAAGCGCGTCCACCAGCAGCGCGACGCCCATCGTCTGCCTGACCATCGCGCCCAGAGGAACCGTCGCCGGCAGTACGGCGCGGGCCTCAGCGGTCGGCACGGCGACATCCGGCGTGACCAGCGCGAGATGCAGGTTTTCGGGAACCGGAAGCTGGTAAATCTGATCGGCGCTCAGGCCGGTGACCAGCGTGATACCGCCGAACAGGCAAGGCGCGACGTTGTCGGCATGGTACCCGCTGACGGCCGCCTCGCCCTCGAGACTGGCAGCCAGCAACTCGGCACGCGTCAGCGGTTCGCCAAACAGCGCGTTCACCGCCAGAGCGGCAGCGACCGCGCTGGCGGCGCTGCTGCCCAGACCACTCGCCAGCGGCAGACCCTTCACCAGAGTCAGCGTCGCTCCATGCTCGGCGTCAATCTGCTTCAGCAGCGCATTCGCGGCGATACAAGCCGTGTTTTTTTGTGGATCGCGCGATAGCTGGCCGCCATCGCCGTCGATCATGCGAATAACCGCGCCGGGTTCTTCCCGTGGCTCCGCCTGAACGATATCGCCCGGCTCGCTGAGCGCCAGACCGAGCATATCAAAACCGACGCCGAGATTGGCCACCGTGGCCAATCTCGGCGTCGGTTTTGATATGCTCGGTCTGGCGC
>QGUR01000216.1 GCA_003242205.1 Chloroflexota bacterium
CGAAAATGGTTATAAGGGCACGTTTTCACCCCAATCCAGGTAACAAAAACCATTATTGCGCCAGGGTCTTCAAGGGCGCTTAAGCCTCGCCTGCGTAAGGTGAAACCATACCGGCCAGGCGTCCGAGCAGGCGCGCAGCCCCGGCAACGTCGCCGGTTTCCATAGCCACACGCCCGGCATAATACAACACGCGCGGATTATGGGGTTCGAGCGCTAGCGCCGCATCAATTTCAGCCTGCCCTTCTTCAATGCGCCCCGCCTGCACCAGCGCCCAGCCCAGCCCGGCGCGAACATCCGCGTCCTGTTGCAACCGCCCGGCGATCAGGCCCAGCGCGTGCAAACCTTCGTCGGTAAGCTGCTGCGCCTCATCCGCATAGAACAGCGCCAGCAGTTCTTCAAAGCGTGGGTCGCCCTCGCTCACCTGCACCGCCGATCGCAGCCAGTACTCGGCGTGATTCAGGTCGCGCAGCAGGCGATAGGCTGAACCAAGCTCCGCATGATAGGCCGGGTTTTCCGGATCGAGTGCCAGCGCCTGCACCAGAGCGTCGACACTGCCTGTAAAGTCGCCGGCATCTCGCAGGTATAGGCCATGCAGGAAATGGATTTGCGGGTCGTCGGGGCTGGCGGCGATGGCCCGCTCGATCCACGGGCGGCCATCCTTACCCTGCCGTCCACGAGCCAGCGCAGTGTAGGCCAGCGCGCGCGCCTGTGTGCCATCAAGCGCCGCCGCGTGGCGAAACGCCAGTTCAGCGTAGGGCCACTGCCCGGCATCGACCAACGCCAGCCCGACTTCAAAACTGACCGGCAGTCCCCGGTCGCGGCGCAGCGCGTCGAGCAGCGCGACGCTGATCTCGACATAGGCGGGCTCGGTCATCGCTTGCCGGAGGTGCGCTTCTCCGGTGAGCGGATCGACCGGCGCGCGGATCAGGCCGAGCTGCAAATGCGCCCAGCGCTCGTCGGGTCCCCGTTCCACCAGTCGTTCCAGCGCCCGCGCAGCGTCGTCCCATTGCTGAAGCTCGATATACTGCTGTGCCAGAAAGCGACCAAGCGCGCTGTCGTCAGGCGATGCAGCGGCGGCGGCTTCCAGATAGCCGAGCGCCCGAAACACGTCGCCCGCCTCAAGCCACAACTCGCCTGCCGTACGCAGCAACGCCGCATCCCAGCCTTCGACGGCGGCTCTGGCTTCAACCAGAAACAACGCCTGCATAATACGCCCGCTGCGGCGCAGGGCATTTGATGTGTCTTCTGAAAAAGCCGGGAGAATATCGGGTGCGGAGGCGTAGCTGAACAGGCCAACGACCGCGACCCACAAAACGAGCAGGGGCGCGTGCCAGCGCAGGCGAGCGGTCATCGCACCGGGCCACTGAGCGCCTTACGCACCGCACCGGTGATTTCTTCAGACGTAAACGGTTTCACCAGATAGTCATAAACATTCTGGAACTTGCCGACGAGCCGGTTAGCGGCGTCTCCATAAGCCGTAATGACGATAATTTTCGGCATCGCGCTGTCGCCCACCTCATCGCGCAGGGTATCGAGCAGCTTCCACCCGGTCATGTCGGGCAGGCCGATATCGAGCAGGACGACATCCGGCTTCAATTCGTAAAAGCGTTCCAGCGCCCGGTGCGCGTTCGTTTCGACAACAGCGCGGATGGCGTTGCGTTCGAGTGTGATGCGGATGAGTTCGGCCAACTCCGGCGTGTCTTCCACAATAAGAACCTGCGGCAGATTGTCGTGCACTTTGTCGAAAACCTTTTCAGCAACCGGGACTGCGGCGTTTTCGGCGGTCGTACGTGAAGCATCCTGACTCTCGTTCCGGTCAATCCCTTCGGCCGGAACATGAATCGCGGGCAGGACGCCGGTTTCCCCGGCGGGGCCGGGCGGCCTCGGCAAACGAACGGCGGCATTCAGCCCCGACTCGCGCGCGTTGGCCGGCTCGCGAGTTTCCTGACTGGCTACATCGCCTTCACGCAAATCGCAAATTTGGTTTTTACCCTGCGCGGAGCGCTTATCCATGAGACTGCCTTGACGTCCCAAGCGAAAGAGGGGACAACTAAAGAGATGTTTCGCGAGCGTCATTATAACATCAGGATTCAGTTGTGACGACTCATAAAATTATGAAAGGCAACAATTCGTTTCGGCCATATTCCGGTCAGATGACGCTCATTGATCTGCCGTCGAGCAATACAGCCAGCCAGCCCTTGCCAGCAGGCGCGGAGAAATACCGCCCATGAACCGCCCGGCGCTGGAATACCGGCACAGCATTCCGCTACGCCATGGTGGGGACTGCACCCTGCTCGGCATTGGCCCCGGCCCTACGCTCTATGCCGAAGAATTTTACGGTCCGGGCCTGATGGCGCAGTACGCGTTTCATGCCGATGGCACGCTGATTGCCTGCGTCGATGAAGGGGATGCCAGCGGCGCTGACATCCGGCCGCTTGAGCTGCCGCCCGATCTCGTGCGCTCGCAGCCCGGGTGGCATACCATGTCATTGAATTTCGCCGGGCCACGTCATCGCGGGCTGGCCGGCCCTGAGCGCCTGCTGGACATAGTGCAGCCGTTGAGCCTGCAGGATAAAATCCATCTGATCGAACGATTCGGGCTGGAGCTGACGCCGGTGCAGCTTCTTGGGCTGGCCGAAAGCTATGTGCTGGCGGAAGCGCCGCTCATGTTTCCCGATGTGTTCGTGATCGCACGGCGCATTCGGGTGGCTTTTCGTATGGATGAAGTCCGGGAAGATGAAGACGGCCAGCCGTATGATTATGACAGCGTTGCGCTGTATCTGGCGGAAATCATCGACCGGCGGATCGAGCGACCGCAATGGCTGCCAGAGGGTGAAGCCACGCTACCCGGCGTTCAGCTTCACCGGCCTATGGATTGTATTGTGTCTGGAAACCTGCTTGTGATTGCAGACGGCGGCGAAGAGTCGCGTGCCAGCCAGTTACACCTCTGGAATATCACGCGCCCGGAACCGGCAAGGCCAGACGACGAGTTACTGAGGAAGTTGTACGGTTGAAGCATTCTGTAACCCGGTGGCTGGCTGCCTGGAGCCGCCCTGCCTCGCGCTGGTTCTTTGGCTTGCTGGTGCTGCTGCTCGGCCTGTGGCTGGCTCCCGCTGAAACAAGCGGCGAAGGCGCGGGAATGGTCGTCGACATCTGCCCGGCAGCCGCGCTGCAAACCCGCCCGTCCATTTTCCAAACGGGCGGTATTATCCTGACGACTTTTGACCGTGACAGTCTGTGGGTTTACGACATCGACCGGAAACGTCGCTACCCGCTGCCCGAAACCGCGCCCTGCGGGCAAAACTGTCACCTGTCGCCAGACTTTCGCTGGATCACCTACTTCAACAATGCCACCAACACTTATAACAAGATGCGGCTCGATGGCACCGAACGTTCGATGCTGGTCGAGTATGCAGGCGACGTTGAATGGTGGTCGCCGGATACACTGCTGATCTGGACGCCGGGACACAGCGCCTATTTGCGCGAAGAGAACGGCACGCAGCGTGATTACCTGCCGGTCAACGGTGTTATCTCGGTTCAGCCGGGCGGTTTCTGGGGGCTGGCCGTCGAGCCTATAGACAACGGATTCAAACGCGCCCTGATCAATCTGAGACAACGCGGCCTGCCGGACACACCGGAGCAGCGCATCGAACTCGGCCCTGAAATTCCGTATTTCAGCGCATCGTCGTGGTCACCCGATGGCCGCTGGTTTGCCTATGTCGCGCCGGGCGCGTTCGACGACACGGTGCTGATGCATGGCAGCGAGATTTATGGCGTGCGCCCCGGCGAAACCGCGCCCATGCAATGGACGCGGCTGACGGAACGTTATGGCGCGACGCGCATCAATGGCCGGTCGGTCGGCAGCCTGAGCTGGTCGCCGGATGGCACGCGCATCGCCTTCTGGGTGACGGAACTGACCGGCAGAAACCCGGCTACCGACACCGGCGATGCCGTCATCCACATCTATGACCTCAACCAGCAGGAGGTGCGGCGCTACTGCGGCTATTCCACCATCGAACATACGCCGGAACCGCCGCGACTGGTCTGGTCGCCGGACGGAACGCATCTGGCTTTCGGTGGCAATATTCCCGATGACGATCTGGGTTATCTCCTGTTGGCGCTGAATGTCGAGACCGGAGTCTTCACGATCCTGAGCGACGGTATTTATCCCGCGCTTGGGACCGCCGATGTGATCGCGTGGGGGCTGCCGCCGCGATGACGACCTGGCGTGTCTGGCAGGCGCTGCTCAAGCCGCCGCAGCATCACCCGCTGTACATACGCATCGCGCGAGCGCCGGCAATCGAGCAATTGCTGGCCCGAGCGCTGCCGCTGACAGCGCTCGTCATCCTTGTCATGCTCTGCATCTTACCGTCTCTCATCA
This sequence comes from Chloroflexota bacterium, assembly GCA_003242205.1. Lineage (GTDB taxonomy): Bacteria > Chloroflexota > Anaerolineae > Aggregatilineales > Phototrophicaceae > ZC4RG36. The sequence continues at coordinate 4,381 of QGUR01000216.1, forward strand.
GCGTCGTGCTTGGCTTGCTGGCGGCGCTGCCACTGGTCTTTCCGCTAATTGTCAATCTATATGCGCTGCGCTGGGCCATCACGACCAGCAGCACCGTCGCGGCCCTGCGCGAACGCGGCCTGCACGATCTGTTGTGCCTGACGCCGCCCGGCGCGCTGGGCGCGACCTGGATTGTGGCAACGGCCTGCGTCCACCGCGACGGCGTCTTTCGGCGGCTGCATATCCTGCTGCACTCGCTAATCGGTCTGTCGTTCCTGATCATGATCGCTCTATCGCTGGTCATGTCGACCGGCGTAGAGCCGGCCCGCACGAGCTATGCAGTGCCGGCAGGCTTCTATATCGACGTAATCGGGTTGATCGTGCTGTTCTACGCCGACTATTTTCAGACTATCGTGCTTGGCATCACACTCGGCCTGGCTGTTTCGCTTTCAGAAGCCGATCGCCCAGTAGACCGCATTCTGGCGAGCGCGATCTTCCCGCTGGTCCAGCTCACCCTCTACCTGCTCGTGGGGCTGGTGGGCTTCCGGATTCTGCCCTATCTCTACACCTGGCTTGAGGTCACCAGCGCTGTAGCTTACGTCGGGCTGTTCCTGATCCGTCTGGTGCTGTTGTGTGGACTACGCGAAGCCCTGATCGTGGTCTTGTGGCGGCGTATCGCGCGGCGCGCAGACGCTCCGGAGCAACTCCTGCGCTCTGCCGGCTGGAAACCGGCGTTCCAGGTGCGATGAAGGGTTTTTCCTTTTGCCTCCGGTACGTGCTGCCCGTCCGGCTGAACGCGGATGCGAGACAATCCGTCTATTTGAGAGGCGTGCAGGCTGAATGACGAACGCTCCCATCGTTTCCCTGCCCCTCTGGCGCGCGCTACGCCGCCCGCCCTCGCGCAATCCGTTGTTCCGGCGCACCTATGGCATGCCGGAGCAGCCCTTTCCGTGGTATGTGGGCTGCTTTCAATGGCTGGGCGTGCTGTTCTTTTTGCCGATTTTGGCCATTCCGGGCACGATTTACGGTCTGGGCTGGGCAATCGGCATCAGCCATCTGATCGGCAAGGAGCGCGAAATCGGCCGGTTCGATCTGCTCAGCCTGTGTCCACCAGGGCCGCTGGGAATGAGCTGGGCCATCGCCACCGGCTACCTTTACCATCACCGCACCTTTCGCAATATCATCATGCCGGGCAACCTGCTGTTCCGCGTCCTGCTGATGGCCCTGATTGTCGGCGGCGCAAGCCCGCTGTTCGCCCCGACGATGGCGCTGACGCTCGGCATCGCCGATTTCGCGCTGACCATTCTGGGCGCTGCCGCTGCGCTGGTCATCGATCACGTGCAATCCATCGCTGCCGCTGCGCTCGTCGGCATGACCGCCATTGGCTTCAACGCCAGCCGCGTGAACACGCAGATTGTCGCCTTCGCGCTCTACAGCAGCATTCAACTCATCACCTACCTGCTGACCCTGATCATCGGTTTTGTCATCCTGCCGGTACTGGTAGATTCACTGGGGATAACCGGCACTGCGGCAACCTTTGTGCTGGTCGCTGCCCGTTTGCTCGTATTCGCGACCACCCGCGAGATGTTGCTCGTGCTACTGTGGTACTGGCTGGTCGAACAGGTAAATCCCGATCCGCTTGAGGCGCGCTCCCTGATCGGGAATACGGGCCTGTCCCGCGCTTCCGGCGACCGTATGACCGTACACTGAACGCTTTTGCACACGAAACGGAACTGGCAATGATTCTCTGCGTTACTCCCAACCCCGCGATTGACCGGACGCTGGTCGTGTCTCATTTCGAACTGGGCGGCGTTTTCCGCACTGAGGAAACGATCATGGCGGCGGGCGGCAAGGGCTTGAACGTCGCACGCGTCGCGCAGGCGCTCGGCGCAGACGTGCAGTGTGCCGGCTTTGTCGCCGGTTATTCAGGCCGGTTATTCATGGCTCTGGCCGAGCGTGATGGCCTATCCGGCGTCTGGACTTCGATTGAGGGGGAAACACGATCCTGCATCATCGTGGCCGACCGCTCCCGGCGCGATGTTTCCGTCATCAACGAACGCGGCCCTCAGGTAACTGCCGAAGACTGGCAGCGCCTGTACGATGACGTCACCCAGGCAGCGGCGCAGGCAGACGCGATCTGTCTGAGCGGCAGTCTGCCGCCCGGCGCGACGCCTGAAGGCTATACCGCGCTGCTGCGGGCGCTGCGCGACGCGGGAAAGACCGTCTGGGTCGACACCAGCGGCGCATCGCTGCAGGCAGCGCTGGCCGTCGAAGGTATCCGCGTGAAGGTCAATCACGAAGAAGCGGGCGCGCTGGTTAACCAGCGCGTCGATGGCGTCCGCGCCGCCATTCGTGTGGCACAGGCCATTCAGGAGCACACGCACGATGTCGTCGTACTGACGCTCGGCAAAGCCGGCGCGGTCATGCTATCTGACGGGGACTGCTATCACGCCCGTTCCCCGGAAGTTGAGGCCGTCAGTTCGGTCGGTAGTGGCGACGCCTTTCTGGCCGGACTGGTGACGGGCTATCCAACCTCGCCCGAAACCGGGCTGGCTCAGGCTGTCGCCGTTGGAGCGGCCAATACGCTCATGTACGGCGGCGGGCGCTTCTCCATGGACGACTATCACCGCCTGCTGGATGCCACACAGGTCGAGCGTGTGGCGGGCTAATATTCGCCGTTCTCGCCCCCCGGAATGGCGATCGTCGCCAAAGTATATGCGTCTGCAAGCGCGCCCGCCGTGCCGGTGACGGGCAAACGCTCGCCCGTGCGGTAGTCATACAGCCCAATCCGGATGGCATATACGCCTGCGGCAAGCTCTGGCGGGATGGTCAGGCTGAACGGCTGGCTGATGATCGTCTCATCGGGATCATCCCAGGTCAACGTCAGCCTCTCGACGCGAGCGGGAGCGCCATCGACCTGTGCCAGCGGCGCAACCTCGTCCGACGCGGTCAAATGAATAAACAGCGAATAATCTGCCTCCGGCGTCGCCGCTGCCCGCCAGTAGAAGCGAAGTTCGAGGCTGTCGCCGGGTCGCACCTGTGTTGCGTCCAGATCGTATCCCACCAGATATATACGGTCGCCAAACCGGATCTCGGTTTCGTGCTGCATCCGCCACAGGCGAAAGACAGCCGTGCGCGGCCCGGCTGCGCCCGGCTTATCGAACGTCCGCAGGTGAAGCAGCTCATCGAAATAGGCGCGGCCCGCCCCGGTCTCAAGCGCCGCACGCCACCGCTCCACATCCAGCGCGGCATAGGACATACCCCGCCGCCGCCATTCCTCCACAGGGCGCTCGGTGATGTCGCTGACAACCCACCAGTCGAACCAGTGGCGCCCCTGCAACCCGCTGAAATATGGATTGAACGTTTTGTGATTCGACTGGTTGACGAGCACCGTCCCCGGATCGAGGTTCGTATCCGCCCAGGCGCGCAAATCGATGCGCTGGTCCGGGCGCTGGCGTTCCTGAACTAGCGCCCAACTGGCGGCAAATTGTGGCGCGAAGACAAGCGC
>QGUR01000005.1 GCA_003242205.1 Chloroflexota bacterium
GCCTGGAGAAGTTGAAAAAAGACAGGTCCGTGGTCATGAGCATGTGCGCGCCCGGCGGCAGGGTCCACAGCCAACCCGATGTCCCCGGCGACATGCCGGAAGCGTAGAGTACCGCGTCGTCGCCGCCGTCCAGCGCCGCCAGCTTGCGCTCGACCGCTGCGACCGTCGGGTTGCCGTAGCGGCCGTACTCTTCGCGTTCCTCGCCATCGCCCCACGTCTTGGCCTTCATGAAGTCCACGAGGTCCTGCGTGTCGCGGAAGGTATAGGTGGCTGTCTGGACAATTGGCGTGTTCAGCGAATGGAACGCCTTGTGCCGCTCGACGCCGCCGTGAACGGCGCGTGTGCTGCTTCCCTGTCGTCTCACGGCTGCAGTTTCCTGATGGAACGCGTCCTGTACCTGCGTGTCGATCTCGTTCAGCGTCACCGCGCCATCTCCTCAAATGCAAAAGAAAACACCCGAATGATCGCGAAAAGCTCTCATCCGGGCGTTGGTTACAAAAAGAGACTTCGGCCTGAAGTCTCTTTTGAGTTCGCAATATGGCGCACATACCGCCACAATCAGCGCTCTCATCTTCCAGATAAACTGCCGGAATTGGCACCTTCCCTGCGAACAGGGGGTTGCCGCGGTTTCATCGGGCCGTTCCCTCAACCGCTCTGGATAAGAGTTTCGCGTATTCGGTTGGTAATCTGCGTCTGATGCGTCCTACAATAGCATAGATACGGCGGCAGCGCAAGCATGCCGGATGGACGCCAACCGCAAGCTGAATGCCCGCGCCGCCGGTCGTACGCCTGCCGCGTAAAGGCGACACACCTGTTTCTGGATATACTGTGAACAGCGAAAGTCGTGGGAGATAATACCGTTGGCAGTCGAAATTATGATTATGAGCGGCGTCGATGATGGTCTGGTTCTGCGCCTGGACGACAAAGACGGCCAGTTGGTCGGGGACGACTGGGCGCTGACCATCGGGCGGCGCGAAGACAACGACATTTGCCTGCGTAACGACACCTTTATTTCGCGCGATCATGCCATACTCCGCAAGCAAGGGGATCAATGGTTTCTGGAAGACTGTGGCAGCAAGAACGGAACCTACATCGAAACGCCGGACGCCGATGCGCGCGTGACAACTCCCGTTCCGATCGCGCCGGGCCAGCTTTTCCGGATTGGCCGCACGTGGTTGCGCCTGCAAAACACCGAGTAGCTCATGTCTAACGTGCCCCTGCGTGACATCCTCATCCATGCGCGCCAGGAATCCTCGCGCATGCGCCACTTCTACCTCGGCGTGGAGCATCTTTTCATCGCGCTGCTGGAAATCCGCAGCGGGCTGACAAGCAGTCTGATGCAGGATCACGGCCTGACGCCAGATTATGTCATCGACGCCGTGCGGCGGCGCACCGGCAAAGGCGCGCGCGCCCGCTTGTGGGCGGGTATGCCCAACACGCCGCGCGCCGACGTCGTGCTCGGCATTGCCCATGATCTGGCGCTGGAAGCCGGGCGCGACGAGATCACCGAGCGCGACCTGTTGTTGGCGATTCTGGAAGAACGCGACAGCATCCCGACCCGGGTGCTGGTCCAGCTTGGCCTCGACCTCGACCAACTGATGCAGGAAGCGAACCGCCGCCAGCTTGATTCGGGCATTACGACGGCCTATCTGGACATCGTTTTTGGGCCAGACTACGACACGAGCGCGCCGCTTTCGGAAGACGCGCTGTTCATCCTGCGGCGCATGTTCCACGGTTACAATCGGATCCGCGTGGAACGCCGGCTCAACGGCGGCTACAGCAGCGCCCTGCTGGTCATCGTCACGCCCATCACCGTAGACAATCTGGAAGAAGCGTCGGTCGTGGTCAAGATCGACCGCGCCGACGCCATCCTCGATGAAGCGAAGCGCTACGAGCAGCACGTACGCACCACGCTGCCGCCGCTGACCGCGCGCATTGAGGACAGGCCAACCGCGCCGGAAACATCGGCCCATGCCGGGCTGAAATACACCTTCGTCACCGATCGCGACAGCGGCCCGCGCGACCTGCGTAGCGTCGCCGCAAGCTGGTCGGGCGAAAAGCTGGGGCGCTGGTTGCAGGAACAGCTTTATCCATATTTTGGGCAGACGTGGTGGTCACAGCGCCGCCCCTACCGCTTCGAGGCATGGAAGGAATACGACTGGCTGCTGCCGCCGCTGCTGACGCTGGAAATGACCCCGGTCAAATCGCTGCCGCCGGGAGCCGTCGTCATCAGGGAACCGTTGCGCCGCGCGCGCATCAACCAGATCGACTACGGTGAACTGGTGGCGGTCGAAAACTTCACCGTGCACAAAATCTACGAGGATCGGCGCGAAATCGCGCTGACGCACGGGCGCGGGTCATCGGCGGACAAGCAGGCGTACCAGATCAACGTCAAAATGGCCGAGATGGAAGAGCCGGTTTACCGGGGCGAAACCATCGACCTGATTACGGGCAAGGTCTATAAGACGCGGGCCGAGACGCTACAGCTTGCCACGCGCGCGCTGTCGCCAAACTTTGACGTCACCGCGCCAACCATCCCCGGCCCCGCCGGCATGGAGCGCCTGCCCAACCCGCTGCTGCACTACGATGGTCTGCTGGACATAACGCTGAACGGCTCGGTCAGCAAAATCCACGGCGATCTGCACATGGGCAATATCCTCGTCGGGCCGAACGAAAACCCGTTTCTGGTCGATTTTGCCCACACACGCGACGGGCATACCCTCTCCGACTGGGCCATGCTCGAAGTGAGCTTGTTGAGCGAGGTGATTATGCCAATAGCGGGCGAAAGCTGGGCGGCGGCCTACGGCGCGCTGGAAGGCGTCGTCACGCTGAACGCCCGCCTGCCGCGGCCGGACGGCCTGTATCGCAACAAACTGGACAAGGCGTTCGATGCCCTTGCCTGCCTGCGCGAAATCGTCGCCGAATGTCTGCAAACGCCCGGCGGCTGGATCGAATATTACGTGCCGCTGGCGTTTTGCGCGCTGCGCGCCATGACGTGGGAAACGATGCCGCTCGGCCCACGCCGCCTGATGTTCCTGCTGGCAGCGCTTTCGATCCATGAAACGCGGCAGACCGGCAAACCCGGCAGCAGCGAAACCCACGCCGATCACAGCCTGAGCGACAGCGGCGGGAGCCCCACCCCCTGACCTCTCTCCCGAACCCTAGATTTTTGGAAAGAGACGCCGCGAAGCGACGGGGAGAAGTTCCAGCTTGCGTTCGGCCACAGAGAAGATTAACCACGACTTCGCGCGGCCAGTAAATACAGGTCGGCCAGATCGTAGCGACCGCAGGAACGGAAACGCGTCTGAGCGCCTGCCAGCGACACGATTTCTACCGCGACGATGGTTTCACCACCGGGCGGGTTGGCCGGCCTGCCGGCAAGCCGCACTTCGCCGACGCCGGCGAGGCGGTAGAATGTCGGGTGCGGCAGATGTGGCTTATACGGTTCCGGCGCGGACGAGGTACACAGCCACGCGCCAAGCGGTTTGAAGCTGACCAGTTCCGCGCCCGCTTCTTCCATCAGCTCCCGGCACAGCGTGTCCAGATACGTTTCGCCCGCCTCGCGCGTGCCGCCCGGCACTTCGTAGCGCCCCTCGTTCGTCCGGATCACAACCCACCGGTCGCCGATATAAGGCACAAGATTGACGTTGCTGATCAGCTCGTCTGGCGGCAAGGTATTAAGCTCGAACCTCGCCGAGACAGCCCCCCAGCGCGTATCTGCGAAGAGGTGTCGAAGCTCATTTTCCAGCATAATATCCTCGTGATCGCAGCCTGATCACAAGTCATCCATTATAGAAAAAGCGCAAGCGGCCCGCTTTCGTGGTTGGAAGCGGGCCGCTCGTCGAATCCGCGTGATCGGCGCGGGTTGTTCTCCAGCGGCTTGTTAAATCTTCTCGATCACCGTCTGGGCGAATTCGTCCGTGCTGATGTAGGAGCCGCTGCCGGAGGCGATGTCCGCCGTGCGCGCGCCCGCTTCGAGCGTCTGCTCGACAGCGGTCTCGACCGCCCGCGCCTCGTCCTCCAGCCCCAAGCTGTAGCGCAGCAGCAGCGCCGCGCTCAGGATCATGCCGGTCGGGTTGGCCTTGCCCTGCCCGGCGATGTCCGGCGCGGAGCCGTGTACAGGTTCATACAGCCCGAACTTGCCGGAGCCAAGCGACGCCGATGGCAGCATACCGAGCGAGCCCGCCAGCACCGACGCTTCATCGCTCAGGATATCGCCGAAGATGTTGCTGGCCAGAATGACATCGAAGCTGGCCGGGCGCGTCATCAGGTACATGGTGCAGGCGTCAACCAGAATGTGATCGAGTTCGACGTCGCTGTAGTCCTCGTGCACGCCGATGACCGTGCGCCGCCACAGCCGCATCGACGCCATGACGTTGGCCTTGTCGACTGAGGTCAGCTTGTTGCGGCGTCCCTGCGCCGCGCGGAAGGCGACATGCGCCACGCGCTGCACTTCGGGAACGGTGTAAATCTCCGTATCGTAGGCCGTATCGCCATCGCCCTGCTCCTGCGACGGCCCGAAGTAGATGCCGCCGGTTAGCTCGCGCACGATCAGCATATCGACGCCTTCGAGCAGTTCGGGGCGCAGCGGCGTGAAGCCTGCCAGCGCGGGATAGGTCTTCACCGGGCGCAGGTTGGCGAACAGTTCAAAGTGTTTTCGCAGGCCGAGCAGCCCCTGTTCCGGGCGAACCGCTGCGGTCGGATCTGACCACTTTGGCCCGCCGACCGCGCCGAGCAGGATCGCGTCCGACTGTTCGGCAACGCGCAGCGTCTCCGGCGGCAAGGGGTTGCCCGTCTTGTCGATGGCGATGCCGCCCATCAACGCTTCCTGAAACGTAAACTCGTGTCCATATTTACCGGCGACGTGCTCCAGCACCCGAACGGCCTGCGCCATCACCTCCGGGCCGATGCCGTCACCCGGCAAAACCGTAATCGTGGCTTTCACAGTGATTCTGTCCTTGTGGTATCGATGAAACCTCACCCCCGGCCCTCTCTCCAAAACCGGCGGATTTTAGAGAGGGGAGGTCTGAACCGGCATGGCGCGCATCGTCACCAGCCTGAGGTTTCCCCTCTCGCCAAACCGGAGAGAAGTCGAGAGTGAGGCAAACCGGCTACGTTCTCACGGCGACCGTGTCGTGCTTGTGGTCGCTGTCATACGCCAGACACAGGCCATATTCGACACTATCGACCAGCGCGATCCAACTGGCGTGAATGATATTGGTACTCGCGCCCACCGTGCTCCAGCGCTTGTGGCCGTTCTGCGTGTCGATCAGCACGCGCGTGGTCGCGGCAGTGCCGTTCGCGCCGTCGAGTATACGCACTTTGTAGTCGGCAAGCTGGAAGTCGGCAAGCTGCGGATAGCGCGGGATCAGCGCCTTGCGCAGCGCCAGGTCAAGCGCGTTGACCGGGCCGTTGCCTTCGGCGGCGGTATGGACGATCTCGCCGTCGATGTCGAGCTTCACCATCGCCTCGGACAGCGAACCGCGCCCACGCCGTTCCTCGACAATCGTGATGAAGTCGATCAGCGTGAACAGCGGCTTGTAATCGGGCCGCGCGCGGTGCAGGCGAATGGCGACCGACGCCTCCGCGCCCTCGAACACAAAGCCCTGCGCCTCGAGCTGCTTGATTTCCTGCAACACACGGCGCGCTTCCTCGGTGGAAACGTCGAGGCCGTGCTCTTCCGCCTTGCTGAGCAGGTTGCCCTGCCCCGAAAGGTCGGATACCAGCACGCGCATCTCGTTTCCCACGAGTGCCGGGTCGATATGCTGGTAGCTATCGACGTTGCGGCGAATGGCGGCAACGTGAATGCCGCCTTTATGCGCGAACGCGCTCTTGCCGACATACGGCAGATGGTTGTCCGGCGCGAGGTTGGCGATTTCCGCCACAGCGCGCGAGAGCGTCGTCAACTGTCTGAGATTGCCGGGCGGCACGCACTGGTAGCCCAGCTTCAACTCGAGGTCGGGGATGATGCTGACGAGGTTCGCGTTGCCGCAGCGCTCGCCATAGCCGTTGATCGTACCCTGAACATGCACCACGCCCGCACGCACCGCTGCCAGCGTATTCGCAACCGCCAGTTCGCCGTCGTTATGCGTGTGGATGCCGAGCGGCACATCCGGGAAGGTCTGCGCCACCGTACGCACCAGTTCCTCGACTTCCCACGGCATCGAGCCGCCGTTGGTATCGCACAGCACGATCGTATCCGCGCCGCCGTCGATAGCCGCTTTGATGGTGTCGAGCGCGTACTCAAAATCCAGCTTCGCGCCGTCGAAGAAGTGCTCGGCATCGTAGATCACTTCCTTGCCGAGCGACTTCAGGTAAGCGACGCTTTCGCGGATCATACGCAGGTTTTCTTCGGGCGTCGTCTGAAGAACGTCGGTCACATGCAGCATCGACGTCTTGCCGACGAGCGTCACAACGCTGGTCTGTGCGTCCACCAGCGCCTTGATGTTGGCGTCGTTTTCGGGCGCGCTGCCCTTCCGGCAGGTCGAGCCAAACGCCGCGATTTTGGCATTCTGCAGCGACAAAGACCGCACCGACTCAAAGTAGGCCGCATCCTTCGGATTAGAGCCGGGCCAGCCGCCCTCGATGTAATCGACGCCGAACGCGTCGAGCATTTCGGTGATACGCAGCTTGTCGGCCAGTGACAGCGAGATACCTTCCCGCTGGGTTCCGTCGCGCAGCGTGGTGTCGTAGATGGCGATCTTCATCGGCGCTCCTCGTTTCGTCAGCCGAGCGTCAGGGTCGTCTGAACGCGCGGCGGATGCGCCGCTTCAAACGCGGCGATCTCGTCTTCAAGGCTGAGCAGATAACCAAGCTGGTCGACGCCGTTGAGCAGGCAGTGCTTGGAAAAGGCGTCGATCGGGAAGGTGACGGCGCGGCCATCGGGCAACGTCACGGTCTGCGACTCCAGATCGACCATGATTTCGGTCGCCGGGTCTTCTTCCGCCAGACTGATCAACTGCTGGTGTGTTTCGGGATCGACGACAACCGGCAGCAGGCCGTTCTTCAGCGCATTGTTACGGAAGATATCGGCGAAGTAGGTGCTGATGACCGCCTTGAAACCCGCGCCGGTCAGCGCCCAGGGCGCGTGCTCGCGCGAGCTGCCGCAGCCAAAGTTGTTGCCGCCGACCAGTATCGACGCGCCCTGATATTCCGGCTTGTTCAGCACAAAATCCGGGTTGGGCGAGCCGTCAGCGTTATAGCGCCAGTCGGAAAAGGCCGCCGCGCCGAGGCCATTCTTGTCGGTCGTCTTCAGGAAACGCGCCGGAATGATCTGGTCGGTATCGATGTCGTTGATCGGCAACGGGGCCATGCGCCCGGTAAACTTCTTGATCGGTTCCATCTTAGTACGCCATCTCCATCATCTCGCGCGGGTCGGTGATCACGCCGTTAATCGCCGTCGCTACCGCCGTCAGCGGGCTGGCGAGGAAGGTGCGCCCGCCCTTGCCCTGCCGTCCTTCGAAATTGCGGTTGCTGGTGCTGACCGCGTACTGGCCCGGCTGCAACTGGTCGCCGTTCATGGCGATGCACATCGAGCAACCGGCCTCGCGCCATTCCGCGCCCGCCGCCTTGAAAATTTCGTGCAGCCCCTCGGCTTCCGCCTGACGCTTCACCTGCTGCGAGCCGGGAACGACCATCATGCGCACGCCTTCGGCCACTTTGCGCCCCTGGATCATGCGCGCGGCTTCGCGCAGGTCGCTGATGCGCGAATTGGTGCAGCTTCCGACGAACACGACATCGATCTTCTTGCCCAGCAACGGCTCGTTGGGCCGCAAGTCCATGTAACGCAGCGCCTTGTCCAGCGCCAGCTTCTTGCTCGGATCGCGCTCCTGATCGGGATCGGGGATATAGCCGGTGATCGGCATGCCCATGCCCGGATTCGTCCCATAGGTGATCATGGGCTCAAGTTCGTTGGCGTCGAGCGTGACTTCGGCGTCGAACGTCGCGCCCTCGTCGGTCGGAAGTTCACGCCACTGGGCCACGGCGCGGTCCCACGCCTCGCCCTTCGGCGCTGCCGGGCGTCCGGCGATGTATTCAAAGGTTGTATCGTCAGGCGCGACCATGCCGGCGCGCGCGCCGCCTTCAATCGACATATTGCAGATGGTCATGCGGCCTTCCATCGACAGGCTGCGGATCGCCTCGCCCATGTATTCGACGACATAACCCGTGCCGCCGCCAACGCCGATTTTGGCGATAATCGCCAGAATGATGTCCTTGGCCGTCACGCCCGGCCCAAGGCGACCATCGACGCGAATCGCCATCGTCTTCGGCTTGTTCTGGATCAGGCATTGCGTCGCCAGCACGTGAGCGACTTCGCTCGTGCCGATGCCGAAAGCCAGCGCGCCAAACGCGCCGTGTGTGCTGGTGTGGCTATCGCCGCACACAATCGTCATGCCGGGCTGCGTCAACCCCTGCTCAGGCCCGATGACATGCACAATCCCCTGATTGGCCGTGCCCAGATCAAACAGCGGGATACCAAAATCGGCAGCGTTCTTACGCATCACATCAAGCTGGGCCGCCGCCTGCATGTCGAGCACGGGGATGATGCCCTGATCGTTGCGCGGCGTCGTTGGCGTGCTGTGATCCATGGTCGCCAGCGTCTGCGTTGGACGCCGCACCTTCAGACCGCGCGCGCGCAGTTCCGAAAACGCCTGCGGCGATGTCACTTCGTGGACCAAATGCAGGTCGATATACAACACTGCCGGCAGGTCTTTCGTTTGCGGGCGCACTTCGTGGTTGGCCCACACCTTCTCAAAAAGCGTCCGTGGACGCTGTGCCTTTACCTCACTGGCCATTGTCGCGTTTTCCCTCACCTTCGATTGTTACGATAATCAGGCGGTTTCGGTGTTCAAACCTACAGTCGCCGCTTCACCTTCGGGCTTGCGCTCGCCGTAGCCCATAGACGTAATCATGCGATTGAGCGCCGCCAGATAGGCCTTGACGCTGGCAACCACGATGTCGGCGTCCGCGCCGTAACCGCCGAACGAACGCCCGTCAGAGGGCGACGCAATCCGCACCGTGACTTCACCGAGCGCGGCGATTCCTTCGGTCACGCTGTGGACGCTGTACTCGATCAGTTCGTTCGGAGCCTGAACGATAGCGTCAATGGCGCTGTAGGCCGCATGAACCGGGCCTGTGCCAACAGCCGCGTGGATAAACGTTTCGCCATCGGCATTCGTCAGCTTCACGGTCGCGGTTGGCATGCCCATCGTGCCGCAGGTGACCTGAATGTCGTCGAGCCGGAAGATTTCTTCGGGTCCGTGGAATTCGTCGGCGATCAGTGCCTGCAAGTCGGCATCCGTCACCGTCTTTTTGGCATCCGCCAGCGCCTTGAAGCGAGCGAACACCTGGTTCAGCGCGTCGCCTTCGACGTTATAACCCAGTTCCTGCAACCGCGCCTTCAGTGCGTGGCGGCCGCTGTGCTTACCCAGTACGAGCTTGCTCTGCGACCAGCCCACGCTATCCGGCGTCATGATCTCATAAGTGCTGGCGTTCTTGAGCATGCCGTCCTGATGAATGCCGGCTTCATGGGCAAAGGCATTCGCCCCGACAATCGCCTTGTTCGGCTGGACGTGCAACCCGGTGTAGTTGCTGACCATGCGGCTGGTCTTGACGATCTCGCGCGTGTTGATGTTCGTGCGTAGCCCGTAGTAAGGCGCGCGCGTATGTAGTGCCATGACGACTTCTTCGAGGCTGGTATTGCCCGCGCGTTCGCCGATGCCGTTGATGGTGACTTCGACCTGCCGCGCGCCGGCCTCGACGCCCGCCAGCGTGTTCGCGGTCGCCAGCCCCAGATCGTTGTGGCAATGCACCGACCAGATGATGCCGCTGCCGCGCCCCGCTCCCGGCGTTTCGGCGATCAGACGGGCGATCAGCGCGCCCCATTCTTGCGGCGTCACATAACCGACGGTGTCGGGGATATTCAGAGTCGTCGCGCCACACTCGACGGCCAGCGCGCACACCTCGATCAGAAAGTCCGGATCGGTGCGGCCGGCATCCATCGGGCTGAATTCGACGTCTTCGCACAGCGAGCGCGCCAGCGTGACCATCTCACGAATGCGCTCCAACGCCTGCGCGCGAGTCAGGCCGGTCTGATATTTCAGATGAATATCCGAAGTGCCGAGGAACGTGTGGATGCGCGGTTTGGCCGCGTCTTTGACACCTTCCCAGCAGGTCAGGATGTCGTCGCGGACAGCGCGGGCCAGCCCGCAGATCACCGGGCCGTCCGGCGTGCCAACTTCACGGGCAATCCGCTGAACGGCCGCCAGATCATCGGGCGAAGCGGCCGGGAAACCGGCTTCGATGATGTCGACGCCGAGCGCCGCCAGTTGCCGCGCAATTTCCAGCTTTTCGGCGCTGCTCAGCGTTGCGCCGGGGCTTTGCTCGCCGTCGCGCAGCGTGGTGTCAAATACACGTACATAGGTTTCGTCTACGCCAGTCATTTAGGGTGATCCTTTCTCGCTTTAACGCGTATTCGTGGTTCACAGGGTCGTTGTGACGAAGGTCGCTAAGGCCATCTTCAGCCACGAGGATCACCCCCTTTCTACTACACCGGGTTCAGTATCCATGTTTATCAGGCACCCTCCTCAAACGTGTATTCATTCACATCACACACCGGCTGATAGCCGATTGCCTGATAGATATGATTGGATGTCGGATTGCTCAAATCCGTGAACAGAAAGACGAATGATCGTCCCTGATCCAGCAATGCCTGGCTGAGCGCTGCCGTCAGCGCGCTTGCATAGCCGTGACCGCGATGCTCAGGCGGCGTGTACACCGGGCCAATGCGTATGCCGTTGGGAGTCGGGCCGCCGTAGCCAGCGAATGACAGAGGCCGGCCTTCATGCTTCCACAGGCGCAGGCCGCGCAGCCGTTCGTCCGATCCCATCCTCGCCCACACCATGCGCTCGACATCCTCGCGCGCATTCGCCTCGTTGAGCGCTTCCCGGATGAACGCGATCATCCAGTCCACCAGCAGATCGAAGTCGCCGGGGTCGGGGCGGCACATTTCGCCCGGTACGCCGGTCACGGCAACGACACGTTTCAGGCAATAGATTCGCTCGGCGCGCAGCAGCCTCGCCTCCTGCCCCGCAAGCGCCCGCCAGTGAGTGAAGAATGCTTCGGCCACCGGCTTTGGCGCCAGCACGCCCGGCAGCTCAGGGAAACACGCGTGCACATCCCCGGCAAGCGCGCGGATCGTCGCAGGATCAGCGATTTGCGACAGCACCAGCCGGTGCGGCGGCGTGCGCAGGGCAACGCCCGTCACCCTGCCATCCTCCTCAGCATAGGCAAGGTACGGCGGTTCGCGGTAGTCGTCCGTCTGCATGAGCTGCGCGCAGATTCCAAGCAGCAGGTTGTGAGCGGCCTCGTCCTGAACGAGATACGCCTCAACCCGGCTGTAGAAATCATGCACGTCATCAACACGACGGACGACAACCACGAATTTAAGACTCCTGCTTGATGCGCTTGGCGTTCAGGAACGGCATCATATCGCGCAGTTCCGCGCCAACCTTCTCGATCAACAGATCGTGCTCGCGGCTGCGGCGCGGCGTGAATTCGGGACGCCCCTTGACATTCTCCTCGATCCACTTGCGGGCAAACGAGCCGTCCTGGATCGACGCCAGCGTCCCGGCCATCAGTTCCTTGACCTCGTTCTCGATCTGGTCGCCAGCGGTGTAGCCGCCGTACTCGGCGGTGTCGCTCACGCTGTACCACATGTAGCTCAGGCCGCCTTCGTACATCAAATCGACGATCAGCTTAAGTTCGTGCAGGCATTCAAAATAGGCGATTTCCGGCTGGTAACCGGCCTTCACCAGCGTTTCAAACGCCGAGCGGATCAGCGCAGTCACGCCGCCACAGAGCACAACCTGCTCGCCAAAGAGGTCGGTTTCGGTCTCCTCCTTGAAGGTCGTTTCGATCACGCCGGCGCGCGTGCAGCCAATCGCTTTGGCATAGGCGAGGGCGCGCGCCTTTGCCTGGCCGCTGGCATCCTGAAAAATAGCCAGCAACCCCGGCGTGCCTGCACCTTCTTTAAAGACCTCGCGCACGCGGTGTCCCGGCGCTTTCGGCGCAACCATCGTCACATCGACGTTGGCCGGCGGCTTGATTTGGCCGTAGTGAATATTGAAGCCATGCGCGAACATGAGCATGCTGCCCGGCTTCAGATTGGGGCCGACCGACTCGTCGTAAACCTGCGCCTGCAAGGTATCCGGAATCAGGATCATGACGACATCGGCCTGCTTGACCGCGTCGGCGACCGAAAATACCTGAAGGCCATCGGCCTGCGCCTTGGCGCGGCTTTTGCTGCCTTCGTGCAGGCCGACGATGACGTTAAGCCCGCTATCCTTCGCGTTCAGCGCGTGCGCATGCCCCTGGCTGCCATAGCCGATGATGGCGATGGTCTGCCCCTGAAGCAGCGAGAGATCGGCGTCGTTGTCATAGTACAGTGTTGCCATGAAAGACTGTTCTCCATCCTGTAGGGCGGCTGTAATAGCCGCCCGCCTGATAAACTGGCCTGCAGCCCTTCGCCCTATTAGAGCAGTGGCGAGGGCGAGAGCTTGTTACACGCTATACTGCTGGTAGTTTGCGCCGTTCCCGTTCGAGGTCACTGGAACAACCGGCTCGTACGCCGAGTCGAGAATGCGCGTGCCGCGGCCCATTGCAACCACACCTGTCCGCACCATCTCGACGATACCGAGCGGTTTCACCTGCTCGATAAACTCCTCGACCTGTTCTTCCTGTCCCACAATCTCCAGAATGGCCACGTCCGGGCCGATGTCGACAATGCGCGCCGGGTAACGCTCGCAGATCAGTGTCAGCGAGTTGCGCGACTCGGCGTCGTTAGCGCGCACTTTGACCAGCGCAAGGTCGCGACTGACGTGCGGCTCCTGAGACACAACCGCCACGTCAATCACGTTGATCAGCTTGAACAGGTTGGTCGCGATACGCCGCGGGTCCATGCGCGCCGAGTCGACGGTGATGGTCATGCGCGAGATGTGCGGTTTGTGCGTGCGGCCAACCGTCAGGCTATCGACGTTGAAATTGCGACGGCGAAAGAGGCTGGCGACCCGGTTGAGGACGCCCGGTTTGTTTTCGACCAGCGCCACCAGTATATGCTTCTTCGGCTTTTGCTGTTCCATACGTTCACTTCCCTTCGCCGGGCTTGGGACGGCGCATCATGGCATCGAGGTCCGCGCCGGCCGGCACCATCGGGTAGACGATTTCCTCTTTCTCGACCACATATTCCACCAACGCCGGCCCCTTGACGCTGCGCGCGAACTGCACCGATTCCTCGATCTGATCGCGGCTGGTAACGCGCATTGCCGGAATGCCATAGGCTTCCGCCAGCCGGACGAAATCCGGATTGAACATCGGCGTGGCCTGATAGCGCTCTTCGTAGAAGAACTCCTGCCACTGGCGCACCATCCCCAGAAAAGCGTTGTTGATGATGGCGATGTTGATATCGACGTTTTCCTGCTTGGCGGTTGCCAGCTCGCACAACGTCATCTGGAAGCCGCCGTCGCCGACAATGGCCCACACTTCTTCATCCGGACGACCAAACTTCGCGCCAATCGCGGCGGGTAGACCAAAGCCCATCGTGCCGAGGCCGCCGCTTGTGATCAGCGTCGCCGGGCGTTTATGCGGGTAATACTGCGCTTCCAGCATCTGGTGCTGGCCCACGTCGGTCACCGTAATCGCATCGCCGCCCGTGAACTTCCACAGATCGTTGAT
Organism: Chloroflexota bacterium; assembly: GCA_003242205.1. Lineage (GTDB taxonomy): Bacteria > Chloroflexota > Anaerolineae > Aggregatilineales > Phototrophicaceae > ZC4RG36. Next base: position 13,732 of record QGUR01000005.1, read on the forward strand.
CACCTGCGCGCCCAGCAGCTTGTCGACCTGCTGGTTGAGGATGTCGCGCTCGTCGCTGTCTTCCTGCCAGTCCCGAATGCGGTTGAGCCATTCGGGATGCGACATTGAGGCCACGTGCGGCAATAGTTGCGTCAGCACGGCGCGCAGGTCGCCACAGATACCGACGTCCACCTTGACGTTTTTGTTGATCTCAGACGGGTCGATATCGATATGGATCTTCTTAGCTTTGCGCGCGTAGGTATTGAGGTTGCCGGTCACCCGGTCATCGAAGCGCATGCCGAGCGCGATCAGCAGGTCGGCTTCCTGAATGGCGTAGTTGGAAGCAGCTTCGCCATGCATGCCCATCATGCCGATCACGAGCGGATGGTCTTCCGGCATCGCGCCCTTGCCAAGCAGCGTCAGCGCCACCGGAATCTGCGCGCGTTCGGCCAGCTCGCGCACTTCCTGCATCGCCCCCGACATTAGAATGCCGTGCCCGGCGAGGATGATCGGCCGTTCCGAGCTGTGAATCAGTTCCAGCGCCGCCTCAATGTCTTTGTGGTCGGTTTCCTTCGGCGGGTGATAACCGGGAAGCGTCAGCTCGCCTTCGGGATAAACAAACTCGATTTTCTCGTTCTGAACGTCCTTGGGAACGTCGATCAGAACCGGGCCGGGGCGTCCGGTGCGCGCGATGTGGAACGCCTCGCGGATGATGTAAGGCAGCTCGTGCACATCCATCACCAGATAGTTGTGCTTCGTCACCGGAAGCGTAACGCCGGTCACATCCGTTTCCTGAAATGCATCGGTCCCAATCGAGCCGCGCGGCACTTGCCCGGTGATGCAGACGATCGGAGACGAATCCATCATGGCCGTCGCAATCGCCGTCACCAGATTGGTCGCGCCCGGGCCGCTGGTGGCGATAGCGACACCGACCTTGCCGGTGGCGCGCGCATAGCCATCAGCCATGTGGCCCGCTCCCTGCTCGTGCCGGACCAGCACGTGATGGATCTGTGGATATTTGGTCATGGCATCATAGGTCGGCAGAATCGCGCCGCCCGGATAGCCGAACATGACCTCCACCCCTTCGCGGAGCAAACACTCCATGATAATTTCAGCGCCGCTTAACAACATGGTCGCACTCCTTCGTGGGGTCTAGTCGCCGGGCTCGGTCTGCTTAACGTAAGTCAGCCATCCATACCGGTCCGGTTTCTGGCCGGATGTCAGCGCGAAGAACTCTTCCTGAACGGCTGTTGTGACCGGGCCGCGCTTGCCTTCACCAACCTTGATGCGGTCGACCGAACGAATCGGCGTGATTTCGGCGGCCGTTCCCGTGAAAAAGATTTCGTCGGCGATATACAGCATTTCGCGCGGAATTTGCTGGAACACGACTTCGTAGCCCAGATCACGAAGCAGTTTCAGCACGCAGTCACGCGTGATGCCAAGCAGGATCGACGAGCCATGTCCGGGCGTATACACCACGCCATCCATAACGACGAAGATATTCTCGCCCGCGCCTTCGCTGACGTAGCCGCCGTAGTCGAGCGCAATCCCCTCGTTGAAGCCGTTGTCATGCGCTTCCATTGAAATGAACTGGCTGTTGACGTACTGCCCGCCGATCTTGGCCATCGAGGCGAAGGTGTCTGGCGCGATACGCCGCCAGGAACTAACCTGAACGTCGACGCCGTTTTCAATCGCCTCGCTGCCCAGATAGCGGCCCCACTCCATCGTCAGAATGATGACGTCGGTCGGGCATTTGCGCCCTTCGACGCCAAGCTGGCCCGCCCCACGGAAAACCAGCGGCCGCACGTAGCATGCTTCGTGACCGTTCCGGCGAATCGTTTCAATGACGGCGTTATTGATTTCGTCCTCGGAGAACGGTACTTCAATGCGCGCAATCTTCGCCGAGTGCATCAGCCGCCGCGTGTGCGCGTCCAACCGAAAGACCGCCGGTCCCTGAGGCGTCGCGTAAGCGCGTATGCCTTCGAATACGCTCGATCCATAGTGCAGCGCGTGAGCCGTTACGTGTACGGTCGCGTCTGCCCAGGGGATAAACTCTCCGTTTTTCCAAATCCACTCTGCCGGCATAGGTTGTCTTCCTCTCTATAAGAAGTCAGGGGTTATCCGGCGATCCCGCCGGTCCAGCCTGCCAGTGAACACACATCCTCAACGAAATAAAAACGCGCTTCCCGGAGTGAGGCCCTGTCAGCGGCCCGTTTCAGGAAGCGCGTCTTCAGCGATGACAGCGCGGCGCAACCAGACGACTGGCGCATCGCCTGCATGGCGCAATGACCTTGCGCTGTAGAACGAAACGCCGCAGCGCACGACGTTGCAACCGTGTTTTGTTCGGTCCGGGTTTGATGCTGTGCGCTGGTCATTGTCATTACGCTCAATTGCTCCCACATCCGGGCAATAGCGACAGGTAAAACAAAAAGCCCCCTGCTTGGGGGCTATTGCGGTCGATCTTCAGTCCGCATTCGTTTACCGTCTGCCACCCAAGCCCTTATAACCCGCCGCTAATAAGGACGAGTACGACAAGTACGATAATAAGGCTCAGGCTGGCAATCGACTTCAGAGGTGCGGACGTCATTTTCATATCGTTCCGTCGCTCAAAATTACGCCATCAAGCGTAACGTTAATCCACAAGCGAGTCAAGAGTAGCACGAGGCATTTGCCCCATAAACGTAAAGTTCGTTAAACGTGCCTGTATTTCGTTGTGCAGAGCACACAATCAGGTGCGATGGCGCTCCAGCCAGTCGCGCGCCGCTTCAATCTGCGCGGCGACGGCTTTGGGCGCTGTTCCACCTGCCGCCTTCCGGCGCGAAACCGAGACATCGAAATCGAACACGTCCACGACATCCGCCTCAAACAGGGGCGACAGCGCGGTGAGCGTTTCCAGAGGCAGTTGCGCCAGACCAATACCGCGCTCGGCTGCCTCCCGTACCGCCTGACCGACGACATGGTGCGCCTGCCGGAACGGAAGCCCTTTTCGCACCAGATAATCGGCCAGATCAGTCGCCAGCATGTCGTCGGATAACGCCGCCCGCATGCGTTCGGGATTGAGTTGCAACGTCGTGACGATCGCGGTGATGACCGGAAGAATGGCAGTCACCGTATCCACAGCATCGAAGACTGCCTCTTTGTCTTCCTGCAGGTCCTTGTTATAGCCGCTGGGCAACCCTTTGAGAGTTGTCAACAGGCCCGTCAACCGGCCAATCAGCCGCCCCGCCTTGCCGCGCGTGAGTTCCATTGGGTCGGCATTGCGCTTCTGTGGCATCAGGCTGGAGCCGGTGCTGTAACGATCGCTAAGCGTGATGAAGCCGAAGGCCGGATTGCTGTAGAGGATAACGTCCTCGGCGAAGCGGCTGAGATGCACGCCGAGCAGCGAGAGCGCAAATAACAGTTCTGCGGCGAAATCACGATCCGCCACCGCGTCCAGGCTGTTTTGACTACACGAAGGAAAGTTCAACGCCTGCGCCAGCGCCGCGCGGTCGATGTCTAACGGCGTGCCGGCCAGCGCGCCAGCGCCCAGCGGCGAAACCGCCGTCCGGCGTCGTGCGTCCGCCAGACGCTCGCGGTCGCGGGCCAGCATCCAGAAGTAACTCATCAGCCAGTGTCCGGCAGTGATCGGCTGCGCCGGTTGGAGATGGGTATACCCCGGCATGACTGTATGGAGATGGGCCTCAGCCTGACCCGTCAGCGCGACCTGAAGTTGCTCCACATGCCCGCTAATCCGGTCAATCGCGTCGATCACCCAGAGGCGAAAATCAGTTGCCACCTGATCGTTGCGGCTTCTGCCGGTATGGAGCTTGCCACCCGCCGGCCCCACGAGTTCGACCAGACGCCGCTCGACCGCCGTATGAATGTCCTCATCGCCCGGTCGATAAACGAAAGTTTCGGTTTCAAATTCGCCACGGATGTTCTGCAGCGCCGCCACAATCTGACTGGCCTCATCGGCAGTCAGCACGCCCGCCGCTTCGAGCGCTCGCGCATAGGCGATGCTGCCGGCAATGTCCTGCAACGCCATGCGCCGGTCGTATGGCAGGCTGTCATTCAGCCGGCGCAGATCATCGTCGGTTGGTTCGCTAAAGCGCCCACCCCATAAAGTCATCGATGTTTCCTTCGCAATGCCACCACCCAAAAGCGAGACGGCAGACGGGCCCTAATCCCGCTTGAATTTGCTGTAATCCGGCTGGCGATAGCGGCTCTTGCCACCACCGTCAATCATCAGCAGCGCTTCAACCTTGCTCGGCAGGCCAAAAAGCTGGATGAATCCTTCGGCATCCTTCTGGTTATACACATCTTCTTCGCCGAAGGAGGCATAGTCCTCGCGATACAGGCTGTACGGGCTCTTGCGCCCGGCGATGATCACATTGCCTTTATAAAGCTTCAGCCGTACCGTGCCGGTTACATTTTCCTGCGTCACCTGAACGAAAGCGTCGAGCGCCTCGCGCAGCCGGGTATACCACAGGCCGTTATAGACCAGCTCGGCGTACTTGACAGCCAGAATGTCCTTATAGTGCATCGTGTGCTTGTCGAGGCAGATGCTTTCCAGCGCCTGATGCGCGCGGCGCAGCACCGTGCCCGCCGGCGTTTCATAAACGCCGCGGCTTTTCATGCCAACCAGCCGGTTCTCGACCATATCGACACGCCCGACGCCGTGCGCGCCCGCCAGCTTGTTCAGGCGTGTAAACAACTCAACCGGCGACAGCGTTTCGCCATCCAGACTGACCGGAATGCCTTTTTCAAACCCGATTTCGATATAAACGGGGGTATCCGGCGCGGTTTCGGGGCTGACCGACAACTGGAACATATCCTCTTCCGGCTCGTTCCACGGGTTTTCAAGCGGCCCGCCCTCGTGGCTGAGGTGGAAAATGTTGCGGTCGCGGCTATAGATCGACTTGCGCGTGTGGCGCACCGGCACGTTGAACTCTTCCGCATAGGCCAGCGCATCTTCGCGGCTGCGAATGTCCCACTCGCGCCAGGGCGCAATCACCTTGAGCTTGGGATTGAGCGCCATGACCGTCACTTCAAAGCGCACCTGATCGTTGCCCTTGCCCGTGCAGCCATGCGCGACGCCGTCCGCGCCTTCAATCTCGGCGATATCGACGAGGTGCTTGGCGATCAGCGGGCGCGCGAACGACGTTCCAAGCAGATATTCACGCTCATATACTGCGCCTGCCTGCAGCGTGGGGAAAACGAAATCCGTCAGAAATTCCTCGCGCAGGTCGCGAATATACAGCTTGCTCGCGCCCGTTTTCAGCGCCTTCTCTTCAAGCCCGTCCAGCTCTTCTTCCTGGCCGAGATCGGCACAGAAGCATACAACTTCGCAGCCGTAATTGTTTTTCAGCCAGGGGACAATAATTGAGGTATCGAGGCCGCCGCTGTACGCGAGAACGACCTTTTTCAGGGTAGTGTTCGCCATGGGAACCGGTTCCTTCATGCTGCTGAGGAGATGGCGGCTAATCATACCGCAACTTTTGACCGGCGGTGATAGTGAATTGCGCCAAGTCTCTCCGTCATTCCGGCCCCCCGGAAGACGCTGGAATGCCCGCCTCCGGCAGCGGGCGCAAAGCGGGCGGATCGTTTAAAATCCACCTCATGGTGACGCGGAGCTAGTGCACAGGAGCCGAGACACAATGAAGCGTCTGCGTATGGGGATCATTGGCTGTGGCGTGATCGCGCAAGTCATGCATTTGCCCTACATGCGAGACTACGACGAATATTTTGAAATCGTTGCCATTGCCGATATTTCAAAGCCAACGCTTGACGCAGTTGGCGATCATTACCGCATTGCCCATCGTTATACCGACTGGCGCGACCTGCTGGCGCGCGAGGACATTGACGCAGTTGGAATCTTTCACGCCGGCTCGCACCGCGATACGGTGATCGCGGCGCTTGAGGCCGGAAAGGACGTCTTTTGCGAGAAGCCACTGGCGTGGAACGTGCGCGAAGCTCGCGAAATCGCCGAACGCGCGCAACAGAGCGACCGCATTCTCCAGATGGCCTATCACAAGCTGTACGACCCGGGCTTCCTGTATGCAAAGGAACATCTCGACAAAATGCAGGACGTCGGCTTTGGCCGCATTACCGTCTTGCATCCACTGAACGAGTTTGGCCTTTCCCCCTATCGCATCCGCCGCGGCGACGGCCGCATTGAAGAGGGCCATGTTGAACCGCCATCATGGGAAGAGTCGGTAGCCGGCGGACTGGCCGGTCTGGCAGGCGGGTCACTTGCGCCATTGGTCGATGAAGCGCTTGGCCCGGAGCGTAAAGACAACCCGCGCCTGCGTCTGGGCTATGGCCTTATCACGGTCAGCCTTATCCATCAGGTGTACATGCTGTATGGTTTCCTCGGCGCGCCTAGCCGGGTCGTTCACACGGAAATCTGGCGCGACGGCCAATCCATACACAGCGTCGTCGAGTACCCGAATGACCTGCGCGTGACGCTGGACTGGCACTACCTGTCTCACATTAAGGATTATCGCGAAGAGTACGCCTTCTTCGGCAACCATGACCGCGTGATCATGCAACTGCCCTCGCCTTACTTCAGGAATTTCCCCAGCCCGGTCATCGTTCAGGGCGGCGAAGGAGAGCTTTCATGGGAAAAACGCGTGATCGTCTCCTATGACGAGGCATTCCGGCGCGAGTTGATGGCGTTTTACGACAATGTCGTCAACCGGCGTAAGCCCAGAACCTCCGTCGAGGACGCGCTCCAGCACATGCAGTTTATTCAGCAGTTAATCGACGCCGCCCGATAGGACAATCCGGCATACAAAGCGAAAGGGCCGTCCACTGGAGACGGCCCTTCTCAATGCAAACCCGCGAGGAGCGATTATTCATTCTTCCAGCGTGCTCAGGTCGCCTTCGGGCATGCCGAGCGCCCGCGCGCGCAGAACGCGCCGCATGATCTTGCCCGAACGCGTCTTGGGCAGCGTGTCGGTAAATTCGATCTTGGCCGGGACCGCAATCGGCCCGACTTCGTGACGGATGTGCTCTTTCAGTTCTTCACGAAGCCGGTCGCTTGGCTGGTAGCCAGAGCGCAGGATGCAGTAGGCGTAGATTACATTGCCACGAACCTGATCGGGCACGCCGATCACCGCCGCTTCCGCGACCGCCTCGTGGCTGACAAGCCCTGATTCAATCTCGGCTGTGCCGAGGCGATAGCCGCTGACCTTGATCACGTCATCGTTCCGGCCAATGACCCAGATGTAGCCGTCCTCATCCTTGCGCGCCGAGTCGCCGGTCAGATACCAGCCCTTATCCGCATACTGGCTCCAGTATTGCTGCACATAGCGATCGGGGTCGCCGTATACGGTACGCAGCATACCGGGCCACGGCTGTTTGACGACGAGATTACCGTCCACGCCCGGCGGGCATGGCACGCCTTGATCGTCAACCACGTCCACATCGATACCCGGTAGCGGCCGGGTCGCGCTGCCGGGCTTGAGCGCAACCGAAGGCACAGGACTGATCATGAAACCGCCGGTTTCCGTCTGCCACCAGGTATCCATGATGGGGCAGCGCTCTTTCCCGATCACGCGGTAATACCAGCGCCAGGCTTCGGGATTGATCGGCTCGCCGACCGAGCCAAGCAGACGCAGGCTGCTGAGGTTGTGCCGGTTCGGCCAGGCGTCGCCAAAACGCATCAGGCCGCGAATGGCTGTAGGCGCGGTATAGAGGATGGTGATGCCGTATTCCTCGATCAGCCGCCACCAGCGATTGGGATACGGATAGGCCGGCGCGCCTTCGTAGAGCAGGCTGGTCGCGCCGAGGATCAGGGGGCCATAAACGATGTAGCTGTGGCCAGTAATCCAGCCGGGGTCGGCAGCGCACCAGTAACGATCTTCGTCCTTGATGTCAAAGACCCACTGGAGCGTGCTCGAAACGTAAACCTGATACCCGCCGTGCGTGTGCAGCACGCCCTTCGGTTTGCCGGTGGTCCCGCTGGTATAGAGAATAAACAACGGGTCTTCGGCGTCCATCACTTCCGATTCGCAATTGGGGCTGGCGATGGGCAGGCTCATCAGGTCGTGATACCAGTAATCACGGCCCTGCTCCATGTGGATTTCGTGGCCAGTGCGCTTGACGACGATGACCGTCTCGATGACCGGTGAGCGCTTCACCGCCTCGTCGGCGATATCCTTCAGGCGGACGATATTGCCGCGCAGCCAGGCGCCATCCGACGTAATCAGCAGACGGCTCTGCGCGTCCTCAATGCGATCCGCGATGGCCTGCTCGGAGAATCCGCCATAAATGACGCTGTGAATGGCGCCGATTTTGGCGCAGGCCAGCATGGCGATGATGAGCTCCGGCGTGCGGCCCATGTAGATGGTCACGCGGTCGCCCTTTTTGACGCCCATGCTCCGCAGCACGTTGGCGAACTTGTTGGTTTCCTTCCACAGCCGCCAGTAGGAATACGAGCGCTGGTCACCCGGCTCACCTTCGAAGATGAGCGCGACCTTGTTCTTGCGCCAGGTCTTTACATGGCGGTCGAGGGCGTTGTAAACAATGTTGGTCTTCGCGCCGACAAACCACTTGAAGAACGGGGCCTGGCTGCGATCCAGAACCCGGTCCCACTTCTGAAACCAGTGCAGCTTCTCCGCCTGTTTGGCCCAAAACTCTTCCAGATTCTGCTGCGCCTCGGCATACAGCGCTTCGTAGTCCTGCACGTACGCGTTGCGGACGATTTCCTCATCCGGCATGTACAATTCGCTGGTTACCGGCGCAAAAGCTTCATCAACCATTTTGAATTGCTCCTAAACACAAAAAATGTCGTTCACCACCGCCCGCCAGGAGGCATCTCGCAAAAACGAGCCGCTCAGGGTGCGTTATGCCTTCGATTATAGTCGAAAACCGGGGCGGGCCGCACGTTTCACGCCCGGTTCGATGCATAAAACGCCTCGTCTTCCTCGCGGGCGATGCGCTGGCCCTCGGCGACGTTAACGCGGGTGAGCAGAAAACCGCCGATCAGGAAAAAGACGATCAGGCTGGCCACAGCGGGCCGGCTGCTCCCCGTCAGCGCGACGACCACAGCGAAGACCAGCGGGCCAAGCACCGCTGAGAATTTCTCCATAATGCCGTACAGGCCAAAGAATTCGCCGCTTTTGCTTGCCGGAGACATGCTGGCATACAGGCTGCGGCTGAGCGCCTGGCTACCGCCCTGCACCATCGCCACCATCCACGCCAGAAACCAGAACTCGATACTGGAGTCGATGAAAAAGCCCCAGACCGCCACCACCGAATAGACCAGCAGCGACAGCAGAATGCTGCGGCGCGTGTCGAACAGGACAGCGAAGCGCGAAAAGAGGCGCGGCCCTGTCAGCCATGCGAAGGCGACGCCGACGACCTCGACCAGCACAATCAGGCCGAGAATCGCCGGCAGGCTGCTCTTGCGCACCGGAGGCAGAGTCACACTTTCGACAACCACGCGCGTCCCAGTCGACGCCTGGTTCGCAGCGCCCGTATTGATGATCGTTAACGTATGCGCGCCCGGCGCATCCGCGTGCAGTTCGCGTCGCAACCCGTAGCGCGGCGTTTCGCTATAGCTGTCGACAAGCAGCGGCTCTCCATCTTCCAGCACCGGCTGGCCGTCGATCTCAGCTCTCCAGATGCCGCCATCCGGCCCGGCGCTATAGACGATTTCCGTCTCCTGCCCGGTGAACGCGAATTCAAACCGGTCATCGGCGGCGGTCGATACCAGCACCGGCACGTCTTCAGGCTGGTCAACCAGCGCCGCCGGAATGGCGTCCTGCTGCCACTCGCCGCCTGCTATCAACGCGGGATGGCCGACCGGATAAAAGCCGGTTTCATTCGGTTCGACCGCGGCATAAGCCGGGCTGGGCGTGCCCGTCACGGCTGCGGGCAATAACAATTTTGCCCCAATGCCGACCAGCGGCAGCATGACGATGTTATAGACAATGAAAGCCAGAAAGAACGGACGTCGCGGGCTGTCGCCGGGAAGCCGGCCAAAGATCAAGCTGTACGGGATACCGACGAATTGGACGAGCAGCAGCGCCAGAATCAGTTCCACAGCGCCGAACCCCAGTTCGGCCCCGTAGATCGCGGCCAGGCCGATGATCGTGCCGATGGCGTCGCTATAGATGAGAAAAGCCAGCAGATATTTGAAGAGCTCGCGGTAACGCTGTATGTCGCGCAGAGTACGTATCAACCGCCGGATACTGATTCCGACCAGCGTTTGCCCCCGCGCGAGCGGCGCGGTCGCCGTCTCCGGCTCCGGCACTTGAGTCAGAATGGGAATGGAGAACACCGCCCACCAGATCGCCACGCTGAGGAATGACAGCCGCGCACCCAGCGTGCCGGGCCACAGTTGCAGCATCACCACATTGATGGCCAGCAAAATGCCCCCACCCAGATAGCCCATGGCATAGCCCCGCGCCGACACCGCATCGCGGTCTTCCGGGCGAGCGACATGCGGCAGCAGCGCGTCGTAAAACGTATTGGCGGAAACGAAGCCGATGCGCCCGACGATAAACAGGGCAGAGGCCAGCAACCAGTCGCCGCGCTGCACCAGCACGAGCAACCCGGTGCCTAAAATGCCAAGGCCGGTGAAGATGGCCAGAAACCGCTTTTTACCGCGCATGACATCCGAAATCGTGCCGAGGATCGGCGACAGGAATGCGCTGATGAGCAGCGCCACGCTCAGCGTCACGCTCCAGTATGCGGTAGCGACGGCTTCACTAGGCAGCGTCGCCCCCGCTACCTGGCTGTAATAAACCGGAAGCACGGCGGCGAGGATGGTAGTGGCAAAAGCCGAATTGGCCCAATCGTAGAGCACCCATGCGCGCACCCGTCGCCGGTAGGCTCCACCATCCCGCGCAGACTGTGATACGACCACTGCCCCTGTCATGCGATACCCATGCCCTTCTGTATAGTCAAATGTGCGGCAAAAAGCACTTTCCATCATAAGCTCAACTCACGGTTTGCGTGGCTGTAGATCGCTCTGGCCGAGCACAACCTGTGCGGTAGAATTACACTGGAAGTTAACTGAGAGCACGATTTGGCATGGCTCAGACCACGAAATGAGGCGCGCATGACAAAACGAATCGCAGTCCTGACCAGCGGTGGAGACGCCCCCGGCATGAACGCCGCGATTCGCGCCGTCGTCCGGTGCGGCGTGCATGAAGGCTGGGAAGTCTTTGGCGTACGCAACGGCTATAAGGGCTTGATGGAAGGAGACATCCTCCAGCTTGGCCCCCGCGATGTCGGCGGCATCATTCAGCTCGGCGGCACGATTCTCGGCAGCGCCCGCGCGCCGGAATTCAAGGAAGTCGCGGGACGCGAGAAAGCGCTGGCCCAGTTACGCCAGCGAGAAATCGACGCGCTGGTGGTCATCGGCGGCAACGGCTCGCAGACCGGCGCCAATGCGCTCTACGAGATGGGCTTCCCGGTTGTCGGCGTCGCCTCGACCATCGACAATGACCTTTACGGCTCCGATATCACCATCGGCGTCGACACGGCGCTCAACATCGCGCTGGAAGCCATTGACCGGCTGAAAACGACGGCGTCATCCCACCGCCGCGCCTTTCTCGTCGAAGTCATGGGCCGGGACAGCGGTTATCTGGCGCTCATGGCCGGCATTGCCGGCGGCGCAGAGGCGATCCTGATCCCGGAAGTGCCGACGACGCCGGAGCAGGTCGCGCGGGAAATCCATGCAGCCTACGAACGCGGCAAACTGCATGGCCTGATCGTCGTGGCCGAAGGCGCCTACGATGCCGACGAACTGCTGGCCTACTTCAAGGAACATCATCCCGAGCTGGGCTTCGAAATCCGCGCGACGACGCTCGGTCACGTGCAGCGGGGCGGCGCGCCCGGCGCGTTCGACCGCCTGCTGGCGACCCGGCTTGGGGCCGGCGCGGTCAAAGCGATTGCCGAGGGCAATTACGGCGTGCTGGTGGGCTCAAAAGCCACCGAAATCATCGCAACGCCTTATGCGGAAATCGTCGGCAAGAAAAAACCGCTGGATATGCGTATGGTTGAACTGGCGAACGTCCTGACGCAGTAATGCCGCCATCAGGCATCGGCGGCGCGCTGCATCCCGTCTGGAAGTCGAGCTGCGGCAGCCTGATCGACCAGCCAGATCAGACGGCCATCGACCGGCTGCACAAGCTGCGCGGGCAACTGGCGCGGCCTGTGCGGGCCGGTCAACACCTCGCGCAGCGTGTCCGCCTTGCCTGCGCCAGTCACCAGAAACATGATCTGCCGTGCAGCGTTAATGGCAGGCGCGGTTAGCGAAATGCGCCACATCTCCACCCGCGGCACGTAATGAGCGATAACCCAGCGGGAACGTTCGTCCACGGCGTCGGTGTTTGGAAACAGCGACGCCGTGTGACCGTCATCTCCCATGCCCAGCAGGATCAGGTCAAAACGCGGCTGCACCAGTACATCTGCTTCGCGCCGGGTGAAAAAATCTCGCAGGCCCTGCTCGTAGGCTTCGGCGGCTGAATGCGGCTCGTCCTCGCCGCGCATACGGAAGATATTGCCCGCTGGCAGCGGCACATGGTCGAGCAGCGCTTCCCGCGCCATGCGATACGAGCTATCGCGGTGGTCGGGCGGCACGCAGCGCTCATCGCCCCAGAAGATGTAGGTATTGGCCCAGTCGATCTGCGCCCGGTACTGCTCGGTCGCCAGCAGCCGGTAAAGGTTTTCGGGCGTGTTGCCGCCGGACAGCGCGATGGTGAAATGGCCGCGAGCGGCGATGGCGCTTTCGGCGGCAGAGACAATCGCATCCGCGGCCACATGGGCAACGGACCGAGTATCAGGCAGGATTTTAAGTTCCGGCATGGTGGGTTCGTCCATCTCCACAACCGAGACGCCACGAGCGCCCATCCGCCGCCATGAATTCATCGGCTGCGGCAGGCCCCCAGCTTCCCGGTTCATACGTCGTCAGCGGCGGCGCATCGGGGCTTTGCCAGAGCGCCAGAACCGAATCGATAAGCTGCCACGCCAGTTCGATCTCATCGCTGCGGGTGAACAGGGCAGCGTCTCCCATCAGCGCATCAAGCAGCAGTCGTTCGTAAGCATCCGGCAGAACCGTATCCTTGAACGAGTCGCGGTAGTTGAAGCCGAGACTGACCGTTTGCAAGCGCCGCGCGGTATCCGGGGCCTTGGCCTGCAGCGTGAAATGAATCCCTTCATCCGGCTGAATGCACAGCGAGAGGACGTTCTGGTTCAGCTTGCCATCCCGCGCCAGATGGAACAGCACATCGGGCGGGCAGCGAAAGAGAATGCTGATCTCGCTCGTCTTGGCCGCCAGCGCCTTGCCAGAGCGCAGGTAAAAGGGAATGCCCTGCCAGCGCCAGTTGTCGATATACAGTTTCAAAGCGGCATAGGTCGGCGTCTGCGAGTCTTTCGCCACCCGTGGCGTCTCGCGATAGCCGACATACTGAGCGCGAACCGTGTCGTGAACCGATACCTGACGGATGGCGCTGAGCACCTTGACCTTTTCATTCCGCAACGCCCCGGCGGTAAACGCGGCGGGCGGCTCCATCGCAACAAGCGCCAGAAGCTGAAGCAGGTGATTCTGAAACATATCGCGCATGACACCTGCCGTGTCGTAGTAACCGGCGCGATGACCGACATCGACCGTCTCGGCAACGGTGATCTGAACGTTGTCAACGTAGTTGCGATTCCAGATAGGCTCGAAGATGGCGTTGGCGAAGCGGAAAAAGAGGATGTTCTGAACGGTTTCCTTGCCGAGATAATGGTCGATTCGATAGACCTGCCGCTCATCGAACACCTGATGAATCTGCCGGTTCAGGGCGCGCGCGGAACTCAGATCGGTTCCAAACGGCTTTTCTACGATGATGCGCCGCCAACCGCCGTTCTCGTGCGCCATTCCACAACGTCCCAGTTCGGAAACAACGCGCGAGTAAAATTCCGGCGCGGTCGCCAGATAATACAGCCGGTCGGCCGGCCCATGCTCTTGTTCGTCCAGAAAGTCGCGCAGCACATCATAGTCGGGCGAGACTTCGAGATTGCCCTGCACGTAAAAAATGCGCTGTGCGAAATCGTGCCAGTCGCGGTCGTCAAAGCCGTTTTCGGAATGCTCGCGCGCCGCGTCCTTCAGTTCATCGCGAAAGCTCTCGTGCGTGTACGGGCGACGCGCATAACCGACGATCAGGAACGGCCGGGGGAGCCTGCCCTTCTGAAAAAGACTGTAGAGTGCGGGAATGAGTTTACGATGGGTCAGGTCGCCGGTCGCGCCGAAAATAACAATACTTGTCATTACACGATCGTCGCTGGTTTCCATAACGAACAAGCTCCTGTGCGGAAGGGGCGAACGAGGAAGCCCCGGCACGTCGCCAGCGACAGGCAACGCGCCGGAGCGCATTGCATCGCCGGGTTACTCGGCTTTTTTGACGGCGTGACCACCGAATTTCTGACGCATTGCGGCCAGCAGTTTGGCGGCGTAGCTGGTTTCCTGCCGGCTGACAAAGCGCATCATGAGCGAAAGTGTAATAACCGGCGCGGGCACATCGAGATCAATCGCTTCGTTGACCGTCCAGCGGCCTTCACCACTATCGGCCACCCAGTCCGCGATTTCGCTGAGTTCCCGGTCCTCGCGCAGAGCCTGAGCAGTGAGGTCCAACAGCCACGAGCGCACGACGCTGCCATAACGCCAGATTTCGGCGATCTGGGCGACATCGAGGTTCAGTTCCGTTTTGTTCTTCATGATTTCAAAGCCTTCGGCGAAGGCCTGCATCATGCCATACTCAATGCCGTTGTGAACCATCTTGACAAAGTGGCCTGCTCCGCTGGGGCCGACATGCCCCCAGCCCAGATCCGGCGCGGGCGCGAGGGTTTCAAAGGCCGGGCGCAGGTGAGCTACGGCTTCATCGTCGCCGCCGATCATGAGGCTGTAACCTTCGGTCAACCCCCAGATGCCGCCGCTGGTCCCCACGTCGACAAAATGAATGTTGCTGGCCTTCAGCATTTCAGCGCGGCGCATCGTGTCTTTATAGTTGGAATTGCCGCCGTCGACGATGATGTCCCCCGGTTGCAGCAGCGGGATGAGGGACTCGATCATCCGCTCGGTGACATCGCCAGCCGGTAACATCAGCCAGGCGACTTTGGGAGTCTGCAATTTGGACACGAAATCTTCCAGCGACGAGGACGCAATCGCGCCGGCAGCTTCGGCCTCCTGCACCGGCCCCGGCGACCGGTTGCCGACGACCACTTCATGCCCGCCCTGAAGCAGCCGGCGGACCATGTTTCCGCCCATGCGTCCCAGACCGTAAATCCCTACCTGCATGGTTTTCTCCCTTGCTTGCCCCGGCAGCGCTGTCATGCCGGTATGAATGTGAATACACGAAATAACGGAGCGCCCGTCCGGCTACTGGGTCAGCGTCACCTTCCGCAAGCCGCGAGGCGCGTCTGGCTCGTAGCCCTTGGCGACCGTCAGTCCGAGCGCGAACAGTTGTCCGGGAATAACCGCGACCAGTGGCGACAGCCATTCCGGTATACCCGTCGGCAGGGGAAGCGGCGTCTGTGCATCAGCCAGCGCCCGGTCAATGCCCGAAGCGACGATCAACTCGGCCCCGCGTTCCTTCAGCCCACCGAGAAATTCCGTCAGTTCGGGCGCGACCACGCCTTCAGGCACAATCGCAAACACCGGAAAACCTTCTTCAACCAGCGCCACCGGGCCGTGCTTGAAATCGGCGGACGAATACGGCTCGGCCAGCACGTAGGTGAGTTCCTTGAGCTTGAGGGCCACCTCGAAGGCCGTCGCGTAGTTATAGCCGCGGCTGAGCACGACACATGCGTCCATATAGCGGTAGCGCTCGGCGCGCTGAATTGTCTCGTCGCAGCGGGCGGTCACCGCCTGCATCCAGCCCGGAACCCGGCGCAACTGCTCCTGACGCTCGGCGTCGTCTGCAAGTGCCGTGCTGAGCATGGCCAGCGCCATCAGCGATGTCGTATAGGTTTTGGTCGCCGCGACGCTCTGCTCACGCCCGGCGTGAAGCTGAATGACGTCCTGAGCAGCGGCCGCTAACGGCGATTCGGGATCGTTAGTAACGGCGAGCGTGAACGCGCCCTGTCTGGACGCTTCCTCGACCACCGAAACAATATCGGGCGACTGGCCAGACTGCGACACGGCGATGACCAGCGCGCCGTCGAGACGCGGCGGCGTGTTATACATCGAGAATAACGAGGGCGTCGCCAAAGCTACCGGCAGCCGGTTCGCCACGCCAAACAGATACTGGCCATAGCGGGCAGCGTTATCCGAACTGCCACGCGCGACCAGCATGATGTAGCGCGGATCGCGCTCGCGGATGGCGCGCGCAATCTCGCCGACATGAGATGTTTCCTGCTCGATCTGACGCGCAATCACCTCCGGCTGTTCGAGGATCTCGCGCTCAAGATACGTTTGGGTCATGTTCGTCAATCCTTGCTCTCGCCAATCACCAGCGCCAGCCTGCCGCCGGCTTCGTTCAGGCGGGCACGCGCCTCTGACGCGGAGAGGCCAAGCCGGCTCATGACGATGGCGGTTTTCACTTCCTGCCCGCTTTCCTCCAACAACCGCGCGGCCTCGTCATGGCTAACGCCGGCTACATCGGCGACAATGCCCCGCGCCCGACGTGCCAGTTTTTCGTTGCTCACCATGACATCGACCATACGGTTGCCGTAAACCTTGCCCAGCCGGATCATGGTCGCCGTGCTGAGCATGTTGAGAATCATCTTCTGCGCCGTACCTGCCTTCAGCCGCGTCGAACCCGTGATGACTTCCGGCCCCACGACGACAGCAATGCCTATGTCTGCGGCTTCCAGCAGAGGCGCAGGCCGGTTGCAGGAAACGCCCACCGTCGCCGCCCCGACTTCGCGGGCCGCTGCCAGCGCGCCGAGCACATAGGGCGTTCGCCCGCTGGCCGCAAGGCCAACAACAACATCATCCGCCCGCAGGTCAAGCGCCAGCACATCGGCCCTGCCCTGTCTGATATCGTCCTCTGCGCCTTCTACCGAATGCACAAGCGCCTGCATCCCCCCGGCGATGACGGCGCGCACCAGTGATGGATCGACGCTGAAGGTCGGAACGCATTCCGAGGCGTCGACAACGGCCAGCCGCCCGCTGGTTCCCGCGCCGACGTAAATCAGCCGCCCACCGCGCCCTATACGCTCGACGATCACATCGACGGCACGCGCGATATCGGGAAGCGCCTCACGCACGGCGGCGGCGACCGTCGCATCCTCATCGTTCATGATTCGTAACACATCCAGCGTCGGAAGCTGGTCGATGTGTTTGCTGCGTGGATTTCTCTGTTCGGTTTGCATGATAGGTGAGTGTACCATGTGCTTGAGGAAAAGCCCGCTCAGACGCCGCCGCTGTCAGCAAGCTGCGCGATGGCCGTATGCAACCGGCGTCGGAAGCCGTATATCGTATCGAATTCGCGCCCGTGATACACCCGATTCGTCAGACAGGCCACGACCAACCGCCGGGTCGGATCAACGATCAGCGACGTGCCGGTGAAGCCGGTGTGCCCGTAGGACGACGGGTGAAAGCGGTCGCCGGCCCAGGCCCCTTTATGCGCTTTCAGCATCCAGCCAAGCCCGCGCCGCGCATCATCGGTTTCCGCGTGTTCGCGCACGGCATCCTGCATCAACCCGGCGTCGATCCCCAGTTTCGGGCTGTGATCGAGCCACGCCTGACCAAAGGCGGCGACATCGCGTGCAGTGGCGAACAGCCCGGCATGTCCGGCCACGCCGCCAAGGCCGCTGGCGTTTTCATCGTGGACTTCGCCCCACACGCGCCGCCCGCGCCACGTCGGGTCGTCCTCAGTTGGCGCGATGCGTTCGCGCGGCACGCCATTGCGAACCGGATTGAAAATCAGGGATTTCAGACCTAGCGGCCCCGCAACGCGCGCGGCGATGACGCGGTCGATCTGGCCCGGCATACCGTCGAGCCGCGCGGCAGCCTCCGCCAGCAGCATCAGGCCGAGGTCGCTGTAGCGCACAACGCCGTCAGGATCGCCCACAAACGGATAGGAGCAGAGCGCCTTCAACCCGGCCTGCCAGCGCGCCTCGCGCGGCACAGGGTCTTCAACCTCAGGCGGCGTTGGCGGCGGCCCGGCCTGCCGGTAGACATCGCGCCAGGGCGCGAGGCCAGAGGTGTGCGTGAGCAAATGCCAGTAGGATACCCGCCATGGATCGACGCGGCGGCTGTTGGCATCCGGCGGGAGCGGCAGCATCGCCTTGCTATGCGGGTCCTGCCCGCCATCCAACGGGCGCGGCCCGGACGCAACAAATTCCGGGATTGTGTTGCCGAGTGCGTCGTGCAGCTTTGCCCGGCCCTCGCTGAGCTGGGCCAAAAAGGCCGTCGCGGTGAAAAGTTTCGTCAGCGACGCCAGATCGAATAGCGTCGCCGGCGTCACCGGAATGGCGCGCGCATCTGGATCAACCCAGCCCCACGCCGCATTGACCAGCACCTTACCATCCCGGACGACAGTCAGAGAAGCGGCGGGGAAGGCGGTTTTCAGCTCTTCAGTGACCAGACCATCGATAACCGACCAGGCATCTGGCGGAAGATCGATCACAACATCCGCCGCGTTCAGTTCAAAAATATCCGGCATCTCTATCCTTCATTTGTGTGCCGTAATTCCACCATGCATGTTACCGCACGGCGGGCAGATCGTCACGACGCGCTACGCAGTTTATCACTTGGCTACCGAAAGCAGCCTGTGGCAATATTCGAGAGATTGCAGGATAATTACAGATCGAATTTACCGGCCTAACGACCCATGCGCCCACTTGCCGGCCCCATCACGCCGGCCTTCACCGACAGCCTCGAACTGGGAGGAGCTAAATCCATGCAGGATCAAACCGTTATTCCCGAAACCACCCTCCGGCAACGCGTGCCGAGCCGGCTCGATGCCATTTTCGCACCCAACAATGTTGCGGTCATCGGCGCGAGCGAACGACGAGGCAGCGTCGGGCGCACCATCCTCTGGAACCTGATCAGCAATCCGTTCGGTGGCGCGGTTTTCCCCGTTAATCCGAAACGCTCCAATATCCTCGGCATCAAGGCCTATCCCGATATCGCTTCCGTGCCGGAGCCGGTCGATCTGGCGGTTGTCGTCACCCCCGCCCAGACCGTGCCGGGCATTATTCGGGAATGCGTCGAAGCAGGTGTGAAAGGCGCAATCATCATCTCCGCCGGTTTCAAAGAGCGCGGCGCGGCGGGCGCAGAACTGGAACGCCAGATTATGGCCGAGGCGCGCAAGGGCGAGATGCGTATCATCGGCCCCAACTGCCTCGGCGTGCAGCGCCCGCTGTTCGGGTTGAATGCGACCTTCGCCAGCGCCATGGCCCGCCCCGGCAACATCGGCTTCATCAGCCAGAGCGGCGCGCTGTGTACGGCGGTCCTCGACTGGAGCTTCTCGGAAAACGTCGGCTTTAGCGCCTTTATCTCCATCGGCTCCATGCTCGATGTTGGCTGGGGAGACCTGATCGACTACCTCGGCAATGACCCGCAGACGCAGAGCATCGTCATCTATATGGAATCCGTCGGGGATGCGGCCTCTTTCATGTCCGCCGCGCGCGAAGTCGCGCTGACCAAGCCGATTATCGTCATTAAGGCCGGGCGCACTGCCGCCGCCGCGCAGGCAGCGGCTTCGCACACCGGCTCGCTCACCGGAAGCGACGAAGTGCTCGACGCCGCCTTCCGGCGATCCGGCGTCCTGCGCGTCGACCGCATCTCCGATATGTTCAACATGGCCGAGGTGTTGTCGAAGCAGCCGCGCCCGAAAGGTCCGCGTCTGGCGATCGTCACCAATGCGGGCGGTCCGGGCGTGCTGGCGACCGACCAGTTGATCCAGCACGGCGGCCAGCTCGCGCAACTGAGCGAAGAGACCATGGAGCGGCTGAACCACATCCTGCCTGAACACTGGAGCCATGGCAATCCAATCGACATTCTTGGCGACGCCGATGAGACTCGCTACGCCGAAACGCTGGAGGCCGTAGCGAAAGACCCGAACACAGACGGGATGCTCGTCATTCTGACGCCGCAGGCGATGTCTAACCCGACGCGCACGGCGGAACTGCTGAAAAACTATGCCTCGATCGATGACAAGCCGATCCTCGCCTCGTGGATGGGCGGGCCGGAAGTCGCGGCGGGCATTTCGGTGCTCAACCGGACGAACATCCCGACGTTCAACTATCCCGACACCGCCGCCACCATGTTCATGTATATGTGGCGCTACACCTCCAACCTGCGGGCGCTGTACGAGACGCCATCGCTTCAGCAAGACCCGGAGGAAATCGCCCCCAACCGCGAACTGGTGAAACAGATCATCGATAAAGTGCGCCAGAGCGGCCGGGAAATCCTGACCGAGTACGAATCGAAGCAGGTGCTGGCGGCGTACTTCATCCCCACGGTCGAAACCCGGCTGGCGAGCAGCCCCGACGAAGCCGTAGAGGCAGCCGAAGCGATCGGTTATCCGGTTGTGCTCAAGCTCAATTCGGAGACGATCACGCACAAGACCGACGTTGGCGGCGTCAAGCTGAATCTGGGTTCAGCCGAGAACGTGCGCGAGGCCTATCGCGCTATCGAAGAATCGGTCAACCGGATTGCCGGAGAAGGCCATTTTCAGGGTGTGACCGTTCAGCCGATGGCCAAGCTGGAAGGCTATGAGGTCATCATCGGCAGCAGCATCGACCCGCAGTTCGGCCCGGTGCTGCTGTTCGGCAGCGGCGGCCAACTGGTGGAGGTCTACAAGGATCGCGCTCTGGCGCTGCCGCCGCTTAACACGACTTTGGCCCGGCTGATGATGGAACAGACGAAAATTTACACGGCGCTGAAAGGCGTGCGCGGGCGGCCCCCGGTCGATCTGGCAGCGCTGGAAAATCTGGTGGTGCGCTTCAGCCAGCTTGTCGTCGAACAGCCGTGGATCAAGGAAATCGACATCAATCCGCTGCTGGCGTCGCACGAGCAATTGCTGGCGCTGGACGCGCGCATCGTGCTGCACGACAAAAACATGACCGAGGAGCGCCTGCCCCGCCCGGCCATCCGGCCCTATCCGGTGCAGTACGTCAAACCATGGACGATGCGCGACGGGCGGACTGTGCTGATTCGACCGATCCGCCCTGAGGACGAGCCGCTGCTGGTACGGTTCCACGAAAACCTGTCGGAGCGCACGGTCTACCTGCGCTATCTGAAAGACCTGAAACTGAGCCAGCGTGTCGCCCACGAACGGCTGGCACGGCTGTCCTTCATCGACTACAACCGCGAAATGGCGCTGGTCGCGGTCGAACGCAACCCCGAAAACCAGCAGCCTTCCATCGTCGCGGTCGGACGCCTGAGCAAGTATCCCGGCACGGACATCGCCGAATTTGCCATCGTCGTCGCCGATGACCATCAGGGCCTCGGTCTGGGCCGCGAACTGCTGACCCGCCTGCTGCAAGTGGGCCGGGACGAAAAGCTGAGCCGCATTCGTGGCAACATCCTGCAGGACAACGAGGATATGCTCCGGCTAACGCGGGATCTGGGCTTCACCCTGACCGACGTCGAAGGCGAGCCGATCGTGCGCGCGGAAATCAAGCTGTAACGGCTGAAGGCTAACCTAACAAAAGAGCGCCGTTCGCAAACAGGAACGGCGCTCTTTTTTGCTCCATGCGTCGAAGTGGCCGCTTCCGGGTTATGCCCGCGCCAGCCACTCGTCCAGTTTATCGCGTTTGGGCGCAGCGGTCGCCCGCCCGACCCCGGTACCGGCAACCCCCCCCCAATAATTCCCAAAACCAGGCAAGGTTCCAAACGCACCCCCTAA
>QGUR01000217.1 GCA_003242205.1 Chloroflexota bacterium
GTTGTAGAGCGCAACGGTCGCCGCATCGGCCCGGCTGGCGTTCAGGCCATCGGCCACCGCCAGCGCCGCCTCGGACGCCGACGCCGCCTGATCGGGCGGGGTGACTGCGCCAAGCGCAACCCGGTCGCGCTCAATCAATTCAATAGCGTCTCCAAAAAGACGCATCACCCCGCGCCACAGATGGCTTTCCGGCCAGGGCGCGCCGTTTTTGATCGTCGGGCGCGAGAGCGTCAGCGTTTCCTGCGCCAGACTGACCAGCTCGTAAAACAGGCCGTCGTCGTCGACGCGCTCGGCTGCGGTCAGCAGCGGGATGCCCGCCTCCGACAGACGCCGGCGCTCGCTGTCCAGATACAGCGGGTCTTCCGGCACGCGCGCCGGGAACAGCCCTTCCGACAGGCCGACGATGATGACATGGCGGTGCGGCAAACCGCGCGCGTCGGTCGTATAGGTCAGCAGCACCCGGCCCTCGCGCGAGCGCGGTGGATCGACGGTCGTGGCGGCGACGGCCGCTTTCAGTTCAGCGATGAATTCATCCCAGCGCAGCGTTTCCTCGCCGTCCAGCCCGCTGAAAAGCGTCTGGCTGGTGACGAAAGCGCGCAACACGTCCTTGAAGCGGGCGAACGCCGTCAGATCGCGTTCGACGATGCCGGGCCGCGCCGGCGTGCGCAGCCTGCCGATCATGTTGACCGACGGCACATCGGGAGCCACGATTGGCTCAGGCTCGTCAGGGTTGTTTTCCGGGTCGTCGCCGATCAGCAGTTCAAGCCAGCGCACATAGGCGCGCGCGCTGGCCGATTCGGGCGGCGTCACCCGGTCGAAGAAACGAAGCAGGTGATGCTCAAGATGCTCGGCGGCGTGCGCGCTGAGCAGGCGCTCGCCATCCTCGTCTTCGGGATCGAGTGGCACGGAAGCCGCAGCGCGAATGGCATTGCGCCAGGCGACGCGCCCGCCCGTAACCACCAGCCGCCGGCTGACGCGATCCAGCGCCTGAATCCACTCGCCATCCAGCCCCGGCAGTTCGATATACGGGGAGCGCAGAACGTCCAGCAGTTCGCGCCGCCGAAAATCTATCGCGTGAAGATCGAGCAGGTCGAACAGTGCGGCAATGGCGGGGTTGTCGCGCAGCGGCTCGCCATGCTGCACCGCCAGCACATGGGCCAGACCATAGGTATGCGCCAGACTGTGGATATGCGGCGCGTACGTGGCCCAATCGCGCACGGCGATCACAATCTCATTGGGATGCACGCCTTCCAGCAGCAACCGCTTGACATGCCGGAAGATGGCGGCGATTTCCTCTGCCGGTTCCGGCGCTTCGATCAGCTTGAGCGCGCCATCGGACGAGCGGCGCACCGCCACCGGCGACCGGAACAGGCTATCGACAAGATGCCGCAACGCCGGATGACGCCGGTCCTGCGCCGCGACATCCAGTTCCTCCACTTCCAGCGGCTGCCCTTCCAAAGCGTGCATCGCTTCCAGACGTTCGAGCGCGCGCTGGAAACGACGGCCAATGACCTGCTCCTGCCCCGGCACGGTTGTCAGCGTGATGACGCTTTCCCGCGCCCGCCCGCCAAGCAAGGCCGTTATCCGGGCCTGAACCACGCTGAACTGGTCGAAGCCATCGACCAGAAACAGGTCGACGTCAGTAGCGAGCGCTGGCATATTCCGCAACGTGTCCAACGCCAGCCAACCCATGCCCTCGCGGTCAACGAGATCGCGCGCGCCCAACAGCGCCTGATAGCGCGCGTACAGCAGCCCAAGATCGTGATCCTTGACCGTTTGCGCCTGAGCGAGAAAGGTCTCCGGCTCGATCAGATTTTGTTTCAGTTCGTAAATGAAATCCGCCACCACGCGCACAAACCCCGGCGTCGTGGCGATGCCGGCGAAGACGTTCAGCTCCCCTTCACGCGCCAGCGCCTGAGCGACCAGCCGCACCAGCCGGAAGCGAGCAGCTTCATCCAGACAACGGTGAGGGCGGCCAGCCGCGTCGAGAAGCCGGGAATAGAGGCTATAGAAGGTCAGGAATTCGACGTTGAAGAAGGTATGCCGGCTTGGATCCATGTCGAGCAGGCGGCGGCGAAAGGCATGAGCCTGACGCTCCGTAGGCAACAGCACCCATTTTTTGCCAAAGGGATGGCGAATGCTCGCTTCGACCAGACGCTTGAGCGCATATTCGGTTTTGCCAGCGCCGGCGGGCGCAAGCTGAAGCTGCGTTGGCGATTGAAAATCAGGCATCGTAGAGATGTTGCACGACGGCAGCCACCTGACCGTCGTCAATGCGCTCTCTGGCGAGATAGTTGTCTCCCAGATTTGTCAGCAGCGAGCGCAATGTCGTGACGGGCACAGTCGGCTGGCGAACGGAAAGCTGCACTTGAGGTTCCTGATGGATGAAAACGATGACGCCGTAAACCGGCACATGGCCAAGCCGGTTCTGCGCTAAATACTCGCGCAGTTTCTTTATATCCTGCACGCATTCGCGTGTCGGTTCAATACCGGCCAGCGTCCAGCCCTCACGCGGGTCCTGCCGCAGCCAGTTGGCCCCTTCGTTAGCGAAAATGCCGCGATTATCGAGAATGCGGAAAACCAGCACCCCCGGCGGCCCGACCAGCACGGCGTCGATATAGCCGATGCCCCGCTTGCTCACGTTGCGGATGAAGTGATAGCGGTCATCGAGGTACTGCGCCAGAAAGCGGCCCGTCACCATCGCCAGATCGTTGTCTTTACGTAAGGTAAGCGCGCGCCACACCAGTACCAGCGCGACGAAAAAGACGATGATGCCGATTATCAGGATGATCAGCCGGACCAGCACGAACAGGCTATACGACGGGCTGTTCGGAGCCACCAACTGAACCACGAACAGCGCCAAGCCGGCCACCGCGATAAACGTGCCAATGGCGGCGGCGACAAACGCAACCGTCAGTAACTGCCGGGTCCGCCGGGCCAGCGCGCGAGAGGGAGCGACGTTGTGCATGCGTTGGCCTCTTACGAGCTTTCGCCACGCGCTACTTTCGTCCGGCGCTGCGCGATCAGATCTTCGAGCAGGCGCTTGAGGTCGTGAAACTTTGGCAGTGGCTTGTAGATGAGCTTGTCCGCGCCAGCCTGCTCGATTGCCTGACGCTCCTGCTCTGGAGAAAGTTTATAGGCTGTCGTCAGCACGACGGTGATATGTTCCAGCAGCGGGCTTTTCCGCAGCCGGTCTCCCACCATCGGGCCGCTGATCGCGCCGGGAAGGCGAATGTCCAGCAAGGCCAATTCCGGCAACTCGCCCAGAAACTGGCCCTTGTCGACTTCTTCAATCCACGTGACCGCTTCTTCGCCATCTACAAACGCGACACCCTCGATGCCCCACATCTCGAACATGGCCAGCAGGACTTCGTAGATGTCTGGCTCGTCTTCGACTACCATCCAGGTGGACAAGGCGCGCTCCGTACTTTTCGGCTCCAGATCGAACCACGGTCACATGGGCATGGTTTGTTACCAATGATATGGTTCTTACCAGATTTAAGCAAACAGCAAACTATATCCCGGCTTGTTCTTTATACTGATAACATGGTCAGCATTCACGCATCTGGTTGGCATGGAGGACGTTTGATGACATGGTTGATCGCCGAGGACGAAGCGGATATTCGCGGCCTGATCGCGATGATGTTCCAGGTTTGGGGACACCAGCCGCTCATCTTCGAAAACGGTCAGGCCGTGTGGGACTGGCTGGACAAGGTCGAAAACAAGAGTTATGACGGCCCGCTGCCCGAACTGGTGCTGATGGACATTCGCATGCCGGGCAAGCGCGGCAACGAAATCGCCAACAGGATGCGCTCGCTGGCATCGCTCAAGAACTGCCCCATTGTGCTGATGACGGCCTACGCGCTGAGCGAAGCGGAACAGACGCAGATGAAAAACAACGACGGCGTAGACCAGATTCTTACCAAGCCCCTACCGGATTTTGAGGAATTACGAAGCCTGCTGCATAATATCCACCGGCAGGCGCAAACAACAGCTTAACCGGCGTTTACCCAGGCGCGAGCGGCATGGCGACAAACCGGCAACGCGACCCAAAGGAAATCAGCGGCGTCCTCGGACGAATTAACCGGCTGGGTTCGGCATCCGAACGGTTTTTCAGCCGCCTCTATCGAGTCATCGGCCACCGCTCGCGCCTGCACGACGAACTGACGCGAACGCAGAAGCTGGCCGAGCAGAACCGCCACTTGCAGCGCGTGCTGCGCCGCCGCGATCTTGAAATCGAGCGTCTTAACGCCATCCTCGCCAGCATTGACGAGGGTGTCATCATGCAGGACCTCGAAGGCCGGATCGTCATCGTCAACGCCGCCGCGCGCGCGCTGCTGGGCAGCCAGAAAAATTTCTGGGAAAGCGAACTGGGCAGTCTGTTCAACGCCTACAGCCATATCGATCACCTCGACGCCGAGCTTGCTCCGCTGGGAGAGCCAACCCGCGTGCAGGTCAACAACCGCATTCTGGGCGCGCAACTGGCTGCCGTGGCCGACAGTCAGGGCCAGCGGCTTGGCACGATGATCGTGCTGCGCGACGTCACGCAGGACGCGCTGGCCGACCGGCTGAAAGACCAGTTTATCACCGCTATCTCCCACGAACTCCGCACGCCGATGGCCGTCATCAAGGGCATGAGCGAGGTGATTGCCGCCCAGCCCGACGACGCGCGCCCCAACCGCAAGCTGCTGGAGACGTTGAGCCGCAACGTCGACATTCTCGACCGCATGATCGTCGAGCTGCTCGACATTTCAGAGCTGGCCAGCGGCAATTTCAGCATCCGTCGCGACCCGCTGCGTTTGGACACGCTGGTGCTGAACACCGTCAAGGGCCTCGACCCGGAGATCAGGCGGGCAGGTCTGGAAGTCTGGGTGATGATGCGCGACCGCGACCGGCTGCGGCTGGTGGGCGATGACCAGCGCCTGCGTTGGGCGCTAGGCCACCTGCTGCAAAACAGCATCCACTACACCGAGCGCGGCGGCAGAATCGAAGTGCGCGTGCGCCGCGCCGATGCGGACCATATCAGCATCGACGTAATCGACACCGGTGTGGGCATCGCCGAGAAAGACCTGCCGCAGATCTTCAAGCGCTTCTACCGGGGCGAACCGCGCACTGCCAGCGGCAAACTGCTCGACCGCCGCGGTCTGGGTCAGGGGTTGTTCATCGCCCGCGCCGTCGCCGAAGCACACGGCGGTCATCTGAGCGCCAGCAGCATCGAGGGCAAAGGCAGCACCTTCACCATGGTGCTTCCTGCCGCAACGAACGGCGAAGCATCCGGACGCTAAACGCCCCGGCATTGCAATCTCATACCTCCTGTGTCAGCATTGGCGTTCCTGCTGAATGACACGCCCGGTGAAACCCCATGAACAGATTGCAGTACGAGACCAGCCCTTATCTGCGCCAACATGCCGGGAACCCGGTCGACTGGTATCCATGGGGCGAGGAAGCGCTCGAACGCGCCCGCGCGGACGACAAACCGATCCTGCTCAGCGTTGGCTACAGCGCCTGCCACTGGTGTCACGTCATGGCGCACGAGAGCTTTGAAGACCCCGCCACTGCCAAACTCATGAATGACCTGTACGTCAACGTCAAGGTTGACCGCGAAGAACGCCCCGACGTCGACGACATCTACATGCAGGCGGTGCAGGCGATGACCGGACAGGGCGGCTGGCCGATGACGGTCTTTCTGCTGCCCGATGGCCGCCCGTTTTACGGCGGCACCTATTTTCCGCCAGAGCCGCGTCACGGCATGCCGTCGTTCCGGCAGATTCTGCTCGGCGTGGCCGACGCCTATAATAACCGTCGCGAGGAAGTTGAACGGGCTGCCGAGCAGCTTACCCAAACGCTGAACCGCGACATTCTTGGCATTGGCGGCGATGAAACCGCGCTAACGCGCGAACTGCTGGATAGCGCCATCGACAATTTCGCCCGCAACTTCGATTCGACTCATGGTGGTTTTGCCGGCGCGCCGAAGTTTCCCAATCCGATGAATCTGGAATATCTGCTGCGTTCCTACGAGCGAACCGGCGACCGGCGCGCGCTCGATATGGTGACGCTGACGCTACGCAAGATGGCGCGTGGCGGCATCTATGACCAGATTGGCGGCGGTTTTCACCGCTACAGCGTCGATGCCATCTGGCTGGTGCCGCACTTCGAGAAAATGCTCTACGACAACGCGCAGCTTAGCCGCCTCTACCTCCACGCTTATCAGGCAACCGGCGACGCCTTTTTCCGCCAGATCGCCGAAGAGGTCTACGATTACATCCTGCGCGAGATGACGTCGCCCGAAGGCGGCTTTTACAGCACGACCGACGCCGACAGCGAAGGCGAGGAAGGCAAATTCTTCGTCTGGAGCAAGACTGAGCTCGAAGAACTGCTGGGCGAGGACGCAGCCATTGCCATCGAATACTGGGGCGTCACGCCGCGCGGCAACTTCGAGGGGCGCAACATCCTGCATGTGCCGAACGAGAAGGCGGTCGTGGCCGAACGGCTGGGCCTGAGCATCGAAGAACTGGAAGCCAAGCTCGATGCCATCAAAGACACGCTGTTCGCAGCGCGCACGCAGCGGGTCGCGCCCGCGCTGGACGATAAAATCCTGATCGGATGGAACGGCCTGATGCTGGCGAGTCTGGCCGAAGCGGCTCGCGTTCTCGACCGGGCCGATTATTACGACGCCGCCGTACGGAACGCCGAATTCCTGCTCGACAACCTGCGAACGCCGGACGGCCGCCTGCTGCGTACCTACAAGGACGGCGAGGCGAAGATCGACGGATTTCTGGAGGATTACGCCGCGCTGGTGGAAGGGCTGCTGGAGCTTTATCAGACCACCTTCGATGAACGCTGGTTTGTCGAAGCGCGCCGCCTGACAGACCACGTGCTGGCGCATTTCCGCGCCATCGACGGCGGGTTCTTCGACGTCAGCGACGAGCACGAACAACTGATCGTGCGCCCGCGCAACGTGCAGGATAACGCCGTGCCTTCCGGCAACTCGATCATGGCGAAAAATCTGCTGCGGCTCGCCGCTTATACAGGCGATGCGCGCTATGACGAGGCGGCGCGCGGCAGCCTGCGCCTGCTCTCCGAAGCGCTGCGCCAGTACCCGCAAGCCTTCGGCGAAGCGATGAACGCCGCCGATATGCTGGTGCGCGGCCAGACGGAAGTAGCGGTCGTGGGCGATTCTGAGCATCCGGCAACCGGAGAGCTGCTGGCGGTGGTGCAGAAGCCATATCGTCCAAATGTAGTAGTGGCGCTTTCGCCTAATGATGTGCCGGGCGAAGCGACGATTCCCCTGCTCAGCTATCGCGCGCAGCAAAACGGCAAACCGACGGTCTATGTCTGCCGCAACTTCGCCTGCCAATTACCGGTGACAACGCCCGGCGAGGTTGAACTACTGCTGAAGCAAGCGAACACAGCGCAGGCCTGATCTTTGCCGAGGCCTGAGAGGTTCTTGACACGCATCCATGCAGTCAGCGCAATCGCCACAGGATGAATTTCGCCTGATTTTACTCACGGTGGTGCAAGGAGCGTTCACCGCCGCAGGCTATCACCTGATCGAGCGCCCGGTGCAATGGGCAGGCGGCCTGTTCCAGTTCGTGAAGCAGTTGGAAAGCGGCGCGTCGGCTTCGATTGAATTCCAGCATCTCTATTACCGTGAAGGCGGGCCGTCGCGCTTTACTGTCACGTTGTCCCGCAGCGCCGCGCCGGATGGCTCATCCGCGCTGCCTGCCGTACGCCGTTCATTGAGCGCGCTGGTGGTAGAAGATTTTGGCGTGGGGTTTTCCCCGCCGCCCACCCCCTGGGGGGTTTT
>QGUR01000218.1 GCA_003242205.1 Chloroflexota bacterium
GGGCAGAAGCCGCGAACCGTATTGTCGTCGTAACACAGTTCGCGCCGAATGAGCCGTGGGCAACGCGCAACGCCATAGCGCGTAATGCGACGGTGCTAGGTTTATCTCGGGCGTTCTGCGTGATCGAAGCGGGTGACGAGCAGGGGGGAACCTGGGCCGCAGGTATCACGGCGCTACGAATGGGCGTGCCACTATATGTGCTGGACTACGAAACGCTGCCAGAAAGCGCATTGGGCAATAAGAAGCTTATCGAGCGCGGAGGGCAGCCGTTGAAGTTTCAAAAAGAAATGACATTGCCCGGCAAACTGGATTCCAGTCAGGGTAGTGCCGGAGATCGCAACGACAACGACCAACCGGAACAACTTACGCTCTTCTAGGACAAGCGATTCATGACAACCGAGCTCATCGTCCACGCGCAGCAGCTACTAGCTCAGGTTCTTGGGAAGGACGCACAATTTCGCCCTGGTCAGTGGGAAGCGATTCAGGCGGCAATGCAGCCGGGCCAGCGACTGATCGTCGTGCAGCGGACGGGCTGGGGTAAAAGTCTTGTTTATTTCATGGCGACACGGCTGAATCGCGACGCCAAGCGTGGCATGACGATCCTGATTAGCCCACTTCTTTCGCTAATGCGGAATCAGATTGATGCCGCACGTCGCTTCGGCCTGTGTGCGGAGCGCATAGACAGCACGAACAGCGCTGACCATGCCGATATCGTAGCGCGGTTACTGCGGGATGAGGTGGATCTTCTGCTCATTTCGCCGGAACGACTGGGCAACCAGCAATTTCGAGAGCAGGTTTGGCCGTCGTTGAAAAAGCGCATTGGGCTAATGGTCATCGACGAAGTGCATTGCATTTCCGACTGGGGACACGACTTTCGGCCTGACTACCGGCGAGTCATGCACATCCTGGATGAATTACCCCCCGGTACGCCTGTTCTCGGTACGACTGCGACTGCAAACAATCGCGTCATCAATGACATCTGCGAAATTCTGGGCGGCGAGGTGCGCGTATCTCGCGGTTCACTGACTCGCAGTAGTCTGCAACTCTATGTGTTCCCCGAAGTACAGCCCGCTGCCTACCGCTTGGTTCTGTTGTCACACCTGCTCGCCAGTATCAAGGGCAGCGGCATTATCTATTGCACCACAACCCGTGACTGCCTGATTGTTTCGAACTGGCTAAAGCAGGAAGGCTTTAACGTCGAGCCGTACTTCTCGGACGTGGAAGCGGAAATCAAGATCAATCGTGTTGAACTTGAACAGAAGCTGATCAGAAATGAAGTCAAGGCGCTGGTTGCCAGCGTGGCGCTTGGCATGGGCTTTGATAAACCCGATCTTGGGTTCGTTATTCACTATCAGATGCCGGGGTCTATTATCGGCTACTACCAGCAGATAGGCCGTGCTGGTCGTGGCATCGACAACGCGCACATTGTCCTCATGCGTGGCGAGGAAGACCGTGAAATTCAGGAATTCTTTATCGAGTCGGCCTTTCCGAAGCCGGTTGAAGTCAGGCAGGTGATGTCAACGTTGCGGCACGGACCAACAACGCGAAGCGAACTTCTGCACACGGTGAATGTCAGCAAAAGTGTATTAGACAAAATTCTGCTGCATCTGGAAATTGAAGGGCTTGCGCACGACGAAAACGGGGTGATTACGCTGATGGGCGATGGCCTGCCCGACTTTGAGCGCTGGAACCGGGTACAGGCGCAACGCTATGACGAACTGGCCCAGATGGAAGCCTATGCCACGACACACGATTGCTTAATGCGGTTTCTGGCGCGGGCGCTTGAAGACCCGACTAATCCGCCACCCTGTGGCCGGTGTAAGAACTGTCGCGGGCTACAGAGCCGGTTCGTGATAACCCCCGAACGCCTGCTTGCGGCAACTGACTATCTGTTGCGCGGCAATCCCATCTGGATCGAGCCGCGCAAACAGTGGCCACGACGCGACATGGTTACCAAAGGCGCCATACTTAAGACGACGAATGAGCGTGGACTCGCGTTGTCCTACTACAACGATGCCGGTTACGGCAAGCTGGTTAGAAGCGGGAAATATGTCGATGGCCGTTTTAGCGACGAACTGGTAATCGCTTCCGCTGATCTGATTGCTGCACATTGGAAAGACAGTTTGGACTGGGTGACCAATGTGCCGTCGACACGCCATCCTAACCTTGTGGCTGATTTTGCGAAACGGCTGGCACAGCGGCTGAATCTACCCTATCGCGCTGTCATCACCTGTGTGCGCGAGTATCCCGAACAGAAAACCATGCAGAACACCCACCAGCAACTAAATAACATCATCGGAGCCTTTTCCGTCGGCGATGGCTGGCTTCCCGGTAGCGTGCTACTGGTTGACGACATCATCGACTCCGGCTGGACTCTGACTCTGCTCGGCTGGCATCTACGTGAGTTGGGCGTAGCGCGTGTCTATCCATTTGTATTGGCCCGCGCAACAAGTGGGCAATATTAGGTTATTCATTCCTGATTGCGGGTGACCATATCAGGTTCGTGAGTGAGCGTGCGGCTGTTAGGCTCACAGGAAGAAGCAGGGCAATACAGCCTCTTATTTCGCAGTTATCTGGGCTTTACTAGCAAAACGGCTGTCGCAGCCTGGTTACGGCATCTGCCGCTGCTTCTCCACGATCAGAAATAAGGGTTTACCCTTAAGCTCTCTCGATTGTTTTCAAGTTACAATAAAGCTCGAAGGACGTAAGGTAAATAAGTTTCAGAACAGAATTGTTACCTGCGATTTCATAATGTCTTTCCTGATAAGGATTAGGAATGGCTTCACTCGATTTCAAATTGTCCGTTATTAGCTCGATGTTCCTCAATGGCGCGGACACCCGACAACCTGAGCTACGTGCCGCGTCTGTCCGCGGACAGCTTCGTTACTGGCTGCGAGCGTTTCTTGGGATACAGGTTGCTTCGCCAAAGGAGATTTGGCAGCGCGAAAGCGCCATCCTCGGCTCAACCGAATTCGGTTCGCGGATTAGCGTGCGGCTGTTTGGCTCGCCTGAAGTTGAC
This sequence comes from Chloroflexota bacterium, assembly GCA_003242205.1. Lineage (GTDB taxonomy): Bacteria > Chloroflexota > Anaerolineae > Aggregatilineales > Phototrophicaceae > ZC4RG36. The sequence continues at coordinate 3,020 of QGUR01000218.1, forward strand.
AGATATCCGATGCTTCCCCATCGAGAAGGGACACGGGAGCACGTATCGCCAGGTTGGGCAATTAAACCCGGCAAGACATTTACTCTGCAAATTGCAACCCGGCTTGGCATTGACGTTCCTGATGATCTGCTGTCCGCCTTGCAACTGTGGTCACTGCTGGGCGGTTTGGGGAAGCGCTCGCGACGGATGATGGGCGCGATTGAGATCAGGTCGGATCATCCTGGCTGGTATCGTCCGCCACAAACACCGCAGGAACTGAAAGAAGCGATCCTTAGTGTGCTGTCAAGAGCGTCAATTTCGTCGCATGCTGTCGGCGATATACCGGGCTTTCCGAGCCTGCATCCTGACCATAGCTGGATCGTGATCGGCCATGCCTGTCATGATCCGAAAGAGGCAAATCAGGAATTTTTCCGCCAGCTTCTGCGTACCGGGCGCTTTCGCCTACAGCAGGATGCCTTTGGTTATACAAAAGGCGGCCGGCGACGGGCATCGCCGGTCATTGCGCAGATACGTAGGGTTAAGGACGAATACTATCCCGTGATTACTGCATTTCGTTCGAAACCACTGGAACAGAAACATGCAGATGTCCTGCGAGAGTTTATGAAAGAAGTCACACGCTATTACGGCGGTATCCACGTTTGGGGAGGCTGGTAATATGACCACGCGCCTCTTTCTCTTTCAAATCGGGCCGGTGCAGGCTTTCATCGCTCAGGCACGGCGCACGCAGGACTTGTTCCTTGGCAGTCACATACTGAGCAAACTGGCATCGGCGGGGATGCTGGCGGCCAGCCGATCTACCGGTTTTGAACCGCTCTTTCCACTGGTTCAGAATGACCAGGTCCTGGGCGGCGCGCCGCACCGTTTCTCCTTCCTTAGTGCCGATGATCCCCACGAAATTGCAGCTACGGTGCGCCAGGCTATCGAGACACGCTGGCTGGATAGCTTTGCTACGCCGGTTTATGAGCTGGTACAGCGCGCCGTCGGAGGTGGCGACTGGCAGGAAGTCTTTAAGCGTCAGGCCACAGGTTGGCTCGAGTTCTACTGGGCGGCCGTGGATTATGACGCAGGCAATCATGGTGCATCGTTTCGCAGAGTCAGTACGGCGCTAGCGCAGCGTAAGTACGCACGTACGTACCATGTGGTGGAAGAGGCCGGAATCAAATGTACGCTGACCGGCACGCAAGCGGCGCTTGATCTGAACTGGGATCGTCTTCGTAAGGAGATTGGCGATAAGGAAGGCAAGGTACTACGCGACAACGAGCGGCTCGGCACGCTGGCCCTCATCAAGCGTCTGGCAGCTATTGCCCATTCGATAACCGATAACGATCTTGCGGACTTTGAGGGTTTTCCCAGCACCAACGAAATTGCTGCCGATCAATGGGGAGTGCGGGATAGCGGCGGCATTGGCAAAGAGGTAACCGGCTATCTGGCTGTATTACACATGGATGGCGACCAGATGGGCCAGCGCCTGAGCGGGCTGCGTGACCTAAAAGATCACCAGAAGTTTTCACGAGATCTGGCAGCTTACGCGGCGGAAGGCGCACCGATCACGGTTGAACATTTCGGCGGCGAGCTGGGGCGACTGGTGTATTCCGGCGGCGATGACGTACTGGCGCTGCTGCCACTGAAGCACGTCCTACGCTGTGCCGATGAGCTGCGCCAGTTGTTTTCCAGGATGACGGAATGTACAGCCAGTGCGGGTATCGCTATCACGCCGGCCAATCTGCCACTCGACCGGGCGTTGGAACTAGCGCGTGAGGCGGAAGAACAGGCCAAAGAGCAATATGGACGCAATGCAGTCGTCGTTGTCGAAGCGCATGGTAGCGGGCAGATGCGTCCTGCGGGTGGGAAATGGGACATCATCCCTTTTGTTAACCGGCTTCAGGAGCTATTCGAGCGAGGCACGCTGTCGGCCAAACTGGGCTATGACTTACAAATGGTTGACTACTACCTGTTTGGTGACTTGCGTGATGCGCGAATAGCGGAAGTCAAACGGCTGGTTGGACGGCGCACAGCGGAAGGCGTGACAGCCGATCAAAAACAGGCAATCGAAGCTATGACCGGGGAAATGATCGAGTTAGTTGAGAACAAGCGCGCGGTTCCTACATGGTCGGATATGGCGAACTGGGTTATTCTGGCGCGCTTTCTGGCGCAGGGGAGCAGGTCGTGAGCGGGCAATGGATATTCATCGAAGCAGCAGACGTGTGGCTGTTCCGCGATAACAAGCCCTTTACCGCGCAGCAGAATTTTGTCGCGCGCGGGCAGTTCCCGCCGACGCCGATGACGGTACAGGGGGCGATCCGCACACGCTTTTTAGAGCAGCGGCTTCAGCACGAGAAGCGTACATGGGACGACTATCGCCGGGGTAATGTGAGCGAGGACGTTATCGACCTGGTGGGGCTGCCGGCTGCAAATGGCCGCGTTGCCACAATGGGCCGATTGCGCGTAACTGGCCCGTTCGTAGCGCGCATGGTCGATAACAGGGGCGAACGCCTCTTTGCAGCGCCTGCCGACCTGCTCTCTTCGAATATTGAAGCGGAGGAATCGGAACGCTATGAACTGTTAAAGCCGGCAGGCGAGCCGGACTTTCACACCACTGTGCCGTTCGCAGGCTGGCAACCGCTATCTCGTGCTACTGGAGGCGACGAGAGCGGTAGGCGCTACAAGGAAGCCAGCGGCTGGCTTACCGAGGAGCAATTCAGACAATACCTCGATGGCAACGTGAGTGAGTTCACGAGCCTGATTAAGGATCAAGCTCTGTTTCAGACAGAAGATCGGGTTGGGCTTGGCATGGACTACAAGCGGCGCGCCAACGCAGAAAGCATGTTTTATCGCGCTGAATTTGTGCGCCCATGCGACGATGTTGGACTGCTCGTTCATGTCAACCAGCCAATCTTTGAGGATCAGTCAGGTTATCTCAATCTGGGCGGCGAATCGCGTTTTGGCTACTTCCGCATAGTCAACGCGCCGGAAGCTCTGCCGCAGACAGGTCGCGGGCGGGTCAAAATCGTCCTGCTCACGCCCGCTTATTTCAGCGGCGGCTGGCAACCGGAGAGCGGGGATTGGCGGACATGGGTAGGCGACGGCAGGCTGGTTTCGGTCGCTATTGGTAAGTCACAGGCGATTAGCGGTTGGGACATCGCCAATCACCGCCCGAAACCGCTGCGTCATTATGTCCCGGCGGGCAGCGTATTCTTTTTTGAGGACGCCGAACTGACCGGCGTTGCGTTCACAGAAACACCTCCTGACTCGCCCGATCATGGCGCAATGGGTTTTGGCGCGTTTGCAGCAGGCACCTGGTAATCGAGAGGTACATATCATCATGATCTCCACTACATTATTTATTTACACTGAAACATCGCTCCACGCTGGGGTTGGTAGCACGGTTTCTGTCATCGATCTGCCCATCCAGCGCGAGCGCACGACACAGTTTCCCATGGTACAGGGTAGTGGCATCAAGGGGGCGCTTCGCAGTCAGGTCAGCGATATCGAAGCGCGGGAGGCTTATATTGATGTAATCTTCGGTGGCGAAGAAGTTGACCCCCAGAATAACGGAAAAAAGATTAGCTTCGCCGGCGCAATCGCGGTTGGGGACGCGCGTGTGGTGTTGTTTCCGGTGCGTTCGCTGGCCGATGTGTTTGCCTACGTCACCTGCCCGGCTGTTCTGGCCCGCGTCAGGCGCGATGTCGTCGGCTTTCCCACACTGAGCGAGAAGCCGCTACCGGAAGCTGCGCTCGTCACGAAAAGCCGCAGATCGACCGTTACTGCGTCGGGGCGCGTCGTGTTAGAGGAGTTTAGCTTCGCTGCGAGCGAAAACGCGGTCGTCGATGAGATTGCCGCCTGGCTGGCCACCAACGCGCTACCGGCGGGCGAGGAATATGACTACTGGCGCGAGAAGCTCCAGACCAGTCTGGTCATCTTGCCCGATGATGCCTTCCGCGATTTCGTCCTGAATAGCACCGAGGTCGTCACTCGTGTGCGGCTGGATAGTTACACGAAAACGGTGATGCCTGGCGCTTTATGGACGCAGGAAATGTTGCCATCGGACACACTGCTAATGAGCGCAGTGGTCGCCCGCTCGCCACGCAGCCGATTGGTTAATGCGGACACTGGTGAACCGTTTACGCCGCAAGACGTCATCAACTGGATACATAGCGATATTATTCCCACCCGTATTCAACTTGGCGGTGACGAGACAACCGGCCAGGGCTTTGTCGCGCTGCGCTGGTATGGAGGGCGCTAATCATGACGGAGCAATATACACGGCAGCAAACACTCCAGCAACGACGCGCCGCTCATGCCTGGGCGTGTGTTGAGCAAGTTCCGGCCAGCATTCAGAAGAAATATGGCTCGCTGGTGCGTGGTTTGCCGGCGTTGGTGCAATCCGATGGGTTAGGCCAGACGCTGGCGTTCCTAAAGGCGAAGGCAGGCGGGAACGCAGATAAGGAGCACATGGTTGCTTATAACCATATCGCTGACTGGGTGAGCACGGAATTACAGGCCGATGGCGACCTGCTGACATGGTTGCTTGGAAGATCAACAGCGGATTATCGCCGCGCTACTGCCGAGGCATTGGCCTACCTGAACTGGCTCAAGCGCTTCGCCGAGGCAAAAGGCTGGCAGGAAGAAGGGCAGTAGACGATGGCCTACGGAACGTATCTCGTCCCGAGTGATACGGCCACCGTTCTTGGCCAGCACGTCAAAAACAGCCGCAACTTAGGGCTGACCCTGCAACGATATGTGCCTCAGGAGGCGATTGACGAAACGGATCGCCTGAA